>NZ_CP104174.1:8250000-8412734 GCF_025200925.1 Bradyrhizobium sp. CB1015
TCCGCGCGCTGATCCAGTTCGCGGAGCAGGGGATCGAGCACGCTGTCGATCTCGGTCGCCACCGACACCAGGAAACTATTGAGCTCGCGCGCCTCGGGCACAACTGCCGCAGCCGATTCGACCGCCCTCGAGAGACCGTCGACGACAGGTGCAAACGCGCCGGCCGCTTGCTTGATTCGCGTCTTGATCGCTTCGAGCTCGCTCAGGACGCGCTCACGCTCACGCCTTTTCTTCTCCTCCGAAAGACGGGCTTCAATTTCGGCGATCTGCGCCGCCAGGGTCGTGGCTTCGGATGCGAGCGCATCTCGTCTTCCGCGCGCGCGATCGAGATCGCGGCTGAGATTGTCCACTAAGTCGTCCTTTCCGAACATGGCTTTGCTCCGTAGGACAGGCGCTTTGCCCTGTAGGACGGCCTTGGCGCGAACCGCCAGCCTCGCCACCGACCGGAGGGCCGGATCGGCCGAAACAGGCATCAACTTCCGTCGCGTCACATAGGCCGACATGGTGATCCCCCCATCGTCAACATTAGGCGACCGCATGGTTAACAGACGGTTAATGTCAACAGACGATGCGCTACTCCCGAAAATCAATGCTCCGCAGCTGCAAGCGGACGAAATCGACGAACTCGAACCCCAGAAACTTGAACCAGAGGAGAGCGACCTGGCCAAGGGACAGCAACGCGGCAACCGCGAAGCCAAGAAACCGAAGAAGGAGAAGGCCAAGGTGATCGCCGCGGGGCCGAGCCGCAAGGAGGCAGCCTGGCAGCCGGATTTCGGGCCGGGGAAGAAGAAGTAGGGGGGCGAGCACGGCGCTCTTACCCTCCCCTGGAGGGGGAGGGTCGGCTCACATTGAGCGCAGCGAAATGTGAGACGGGGTGGGGTGACGGTCTCTCCGCAACCAACAGTGCCCGTGTGGAGAGATCACCCCACCCCGCTCGCGCTACGCGCGATCGACCCTCCCCCTCCAGGGGAGGGTAAGAGCAGCATCGTCTCCACTCCGTCGCGCAATTCCGCTATACTCGCCCCGGTAGCATCAGCCGGAGGCGCATCCCATGGAATACGCAGCCAATTCCGACCACAAGCCCGCCGGCAAGAACCTCGTCATCTGCTGTGACGGCACCGGCAACGAGATCTCGGAGAACATCTCCAACGTCCTGAAGCTCTATCGCTGCCTGCGCAAGACGGACAAGACGTCGCCGCGGCAGATGGTGTTTTACGATCCCGGGGTCGGCACCATGACGGAGCCATCGACGTGGGGGCGCTGGAAGGCCAACATCAAGCTGGTGCTGGGGCTCGCCACCGGCTACGGGCTCGATGACAACGTGCTGTCATCCTATTGCTTCCTGGTTCAGCATTACGCGCCCGGCGACAAGATCTACCTGTTCGGTTTTTCGCGCGGGGCCTACACGGTGCGCGTGCTGGCGGGGCTGATCCACAAGGTCGGGCTGATCTCGCCGGAGCAGGCGAACCTCGCCGGCAGCGGCCTCATCGCCTACAAGCAATATTCCGGCAGCGGGCGCGGCAACGACGTCGAGGACCTCAAGGACATCGTGTTCGACGAGAGCGGGCCGCTGCCGAAGGACGCGTTCGACCTCGCCGCGCAATTTGCGCGCATCACCTCGACGCGCTGGCCGACCATCCATTTCGTCGGCGTCTGGGACACGGTGGCGAGCGTGATCGTGCCGCGCGCCGATCGCTTCTACTGGCCGAGCCTGGAAGAGCTCGCCTTCACGCTGCGCGATCCGAGCGTCAAGATCTTCCGACAGGCGATCGCAATCGACGAGCGGCGGCGCATGTTCCGCCTGAAGCCATACGCGGAGCCGCAGGAATTCTGGAGCAACCGCTACGTGCCCGACGAAAAGAAGGTGCCGCAGGACATCCTGCAGGTGTGGTTCGCCGGCGTGCATTGCGACGTCGGCGGCGGCTATCCGGAAGCCGAGAGCGGGCAGTCCAAATATCCGCTGCTCTGGATGATCGACGAGGCCGAGAAGGCCGGGCTGAAGTTCAACCCGCGCACGGTGAACCAGCTCGCCTGGGGCGTCCAGCGCAAGAACTCGCCGTTCAGATACGTCGAGCCCGCCTATACCGGGACAAGCGGCATGCTGCACGATTCCATGAATGCGGTCTGGCGCGTGCTGGAGTTCTTGCCGAAGCGCGCGAGGTACAAGGAATGGCCGGCGCGGAAGGTGTATTTCGGCTTCTACATCCCCGATTGCGAGCCGCGCCTGATCCCCGAACGGGCGCATGTGCATGAGAGCGTGCTGAAGCGCATGGCGGTGGAGCCGGAGTACCGGCCGGTGAACCTGCCGAAGGATTACGTGACCGTGCCGATGCCGGTGCCGCCCGGGGTGGATCTGGCGGCCGGGGCGGAGGTGGAGGGCGTGACGGGGTGAGGTGGGGGCACGGCGCTCTTACCCTCCCTGGATGGGGAGGGTCGATCGGCGCAGCGCGAGCGGGGTGGGGTGATCTCTCAACACGGGCAGTGCACCCGTGGAGACACCGTCACCCCACCCCGTCACGCAATCTCGCTTCGCTCGATCGCGTGCCGACCCTCCCCCTCCAGGGGAGGGTGGCAGCCCGCTACCGCTGCTTTTGCCATTCGTTGACACTTTTCGTTAAAATTCTCGGGCGCGGCTTAGGGGGATCGCATCATCTCTTTTCCATGATCGGGACAGATCACCCGCCGCTAGACCTGCGGAATTGGAGGAGACGTGCCAATGCATCCGCGCAAGTTTGTCCGTGTGAAGCCCGCAGGCCTGGTGTCACGCCAGGCCAAGATCATCACCGACCCGCGCGCGCCGGTGATCCCGTGCACGCTGATCGACTATTCGCCCGGCGGGGCCTGCGTCGATCTCGGCGGCCAGGTGAAGATTCCCGATCGCTTCGAGCTGCTGCACGTGAATACCAAGAAGCGCTGCCGTATCGCCTGGAAGCGCGGCACGCGCGTGGGCGTGGTGTTTTGAGGGGATAGTTCCTGACCTCCCGGCGTCGGCACTGGGCTCCCTCCCCCGCTTGCGGGGGGAGGGAGCCGAGTCCCGACGCTGGAGCACCGCTGACACGATCTGCAACGGCCCCTCCTCGCGCTGCCAAACGGCCAGCGTCTTCGCGCATGACGGGGGTGGCGGGCTCGGCTAGATTGCGGCCCAACAACAAGAACGATTTGTCCGGGGAGGACAGGCGTGCACCAGGGACGAGTCGTTTTCGGCGCGATCGAGGAGGTCGTGTTCGGCCATGCTGCGGCCGGGGCCATCGTCGCGCAGATGGACCGGCTGGGAACAAGCCGCGCCTTCCTGATGGTCTCGGGGACGCTGAACCGGCAGACCGACGAAATCACGAAAATCAGGGACGCGCTCGGCGGGCGCTGCGCCGGCCTGTTCGACGCCATGCCGGCCCATACGCCGCGCGAGGCGGTGATCGCGGCGACAAAAGCGGCGCGCGAGGCGCAGGCCGATCTGATCGTCACCGTCGGCGGCGGTTCCATCACCGACGGCGCCAAGGCGGTGCAGCTCTGCCTCGCCAACGGCATCGACGATATCGCCGGCATCGACCGCATCCGCGTGCACAAGGGCGTCGCGCCCGAGATGAACGCGCCAATCGTGCGGCAGGTCAGCGTGCCGACCACGATCGCCGGCGGCGAGTTCTCATCGATCGCGGGCGTCACCGACAGGGCCGCGCAGGTGAAGCAGATGCTGCGGCATCCACTTGCCGTGCCACGCGCGACCATTCTCGATCCCGCCATCACCGTGCACACGCCGGAATGGCTGTTCCTGTCGACCGGCATCCGCGCCGTCGACCATTGCGTCGAAGCGATCTGCTCGCGCGAGACGCATCCTTACGCCGATGCGCAAGCGGTGAAGGGCCTCGCCATGCTCGCCGACGCGCTGCCGCGGGTGAAGGCCGACCCGTCCGATCTCGATGCGCGCATGGACGCACAGATCGGCACCTGGCTGTCGATGGGCGCGCTCGCCGCCGGCGTGCCGATGGGCGCGAGCCACGGCATCGGCTACGTGCTGGGCGGGGCCTTCGACGTGCCGCACGGCTACACCTCCTGCGTCATGCTGCCGGCGGTGATGCGCTGGAATGCGCGCGACAATGCCGAGCGGCAGATGATCGTCGCCGCGGCCATGGGCTATCCCGGCCGCAATGCGGCCGACGTGCTCGACGCCTTCATCCGCTCGCTCGGCATGCCGCGCAGCCTTGGCGACGTGCGCATCTCGCCGGAACATTTCGATGCGATCGCGGAAGCTGCGATGCGGACGAACTGGATTCCGCGCAACCCGCGCAAGATCGAGGGGCCCGCCGATGTGCGCGAGATCCTGCTTCTTGCCGCCTGATCGAAATCCGGAGGATCGATGTACACAGGGACACATGCCCGCCTGCGTCCGCTGCAGCCCGCCTTCGTCATGGCTGCGACCGGCGAGGCCGTCACCTATCGCGAGCTGGAGGCGCGCAGCAATCGGCTGGCGCATCTGTTCCGCCAGCACGGCTTGAAGCGGCTCGAGCATTACTCGATCTTCATGGAGAACAATGCGCGCTATCTCGAAGCCTGCGGCGCCGGCGAGCGCTCCGGGCTCTACTACACCTGCATCAATTCCTTCCTGACGCCGGGCGAGCTCGCCTATCTCCTCGTCAACAGCCAGTCGAAGATCCTGATCACGTCGATGGCCAAGCTCGCCATCGCGCGCGAGGCGATAAAGGCCTGCCCCGAGGTCAAGCTCTGCATCGTCGCCGACGGCCCGGGCGAGAGCGAACGCATCGTTGGCCTAGCGGAGGCGACCGCCGGCGTGCCGGCAACGCCGATTCCCGACGAATGGCTCGGCACGGCCATGCTCTATTCGTCGGGCACGACGGGACGGCCGAAGGGCATTCTGCGGCCGCTGCCGGAGGAGAAGCCGAAGCACAATCTGCCGCTGTTCGATTTCCTGTTGAGGCTCTGGCACTACCGCGAAGGCATGGTCTACCTGTCGCCGGCGCCGCTCTATCATTCGGCGCCGCAGGCTGCCGTGAACCTCACGATCCGCATGGGCGGCACCGTGATCATCATGGAGAGCTTCGATCCCGAGCGTTACCTGCAGCTCGTCGAGCAATGGGGCATCACCCACACGCAGCTGGTGCCGACGATGTTCTCGCGCATGCTGAAGTTGCCGGAGGAGGTGCGCAAGCGCTACGATTTGTCCTCGCTGGAGATCGCGATCCACGCCGCCGCGCCCTGCCCACCGCAGGTCAAGGACGACATGATCAGATGGTGGGGACCGATCATCCACGAATATTACGGCGCGACCGAAGGCCTCGGCTTCACCGCCTGCAACAGCGAGGAATGGCTGGCGCATCGCGGCACCGTCGGCAAGGTGCTGCTCGGGGACCTCCACATTCTCGACGAGAATATGCGGGAATGCCCGACCGGCACGCCGGGCCAGGTCTGGTTCAAGACGGCCACGCCGTTCGAATATTTCAACGATCCAGAGAAGACCAGGGAGGCGCGCTCTGCCGATGGCAGCATGAGCACGGTCGGCGATGTCGGCTATGTCGATGCCGATCGCTTCCTGTACCTGACCGACCGCGCCACCTTCATGATCATCTCCGGCGGGGTGAACATCTATCCGCAGGAATGCGAGAACCTACTTATCACCCATCCCAAGGTCGCGGACGCCGCCGTGTTCGGCGTGCCCAATGCCGATCTCGGCGAGGAGGTGAAGGCGGTGGTGCAGCCGATGCCGGGCGTGGTGCCGGGGCCGGCGCTCGCCGAAGAGCTGATCGCGTTCTGTGCCAAATCGCTGTCGCGGCAGAAGGTGCCGCGCTCGGTCGATTTCGAGAAGGAATTGCCGCGGCTGCCGACGGGGAAGCTGTACAAGCGGCTGCTGCGGGACCGGTACTGGGGGAACAAGGCCTCGCGGATCGTGTGAGGGCTTCCGCTACGTAAGGTGCGCAAGCAAGCGCCACACACGTGACTGTCGTCCCGGGCTCGCGACGAAGTCGCGAGCCCGAGACGACGGCGGTGTTTGTTGAGGCATCTGCGCTCAACAGCTGCACCAGGACCATCTCTTCGCACTGCACTCTCACATCGTGAGGCGATGAAAGCCCTGCGGCCATCCGTCATCCGAATTGTCGAGAGCGCAGCAAGCCTTGCGGGTTGCCTCGCTGCACGCGCCTCGCTATCGTCCGGGCAAACAGGCCGCAAAGGCCGAGGTCCAGGGAGGATGAGCATGCGGAGCGTGTGGGCGCTCGCCGCAATGGCGGCGCTATCTGTGCTGACGGCCTCGACCGTGACGCTCGCCGGCGAGCCAAAGCAGGGCGGCACCTTGCGGATGTATCACCGCGACAGTCCGGCCAACGCCTCCATCCTCGAAGGCGCGACCTATTCGATCAACGTGCCGTTCATGGGGGTGTTCAACAATCTCCTCATCTACGATCAGCACATCGCACAGAACAGCCCCGATACGCTGAGGCCGGACCTCGCCGAAAGCTGGTCCTGGAGCAGCGACAACAAGAAGCTGACCTTCAAGCTGCGCCAGGGCGTGAAATGGCACGACGGCAGGCCGTTCACGTCGGCCGACGTCAAATGCAGCTTCGATATGCTGATGGGCAAGTCGCAGCAGAAGCTGCGGCAGAATCCGCGCAAGGCCTGGTACAGCGAGGTCAACGAGATCACGACCAACGGCGAGCTCGAGGTCTCCTTCGAGCTGAAGCGGCCGCAGCCCTCGCTGCTGGCGATGCTCGCCTCCGGTTACACGCCGGTCTATCCCTGTCACGTCTCGCCGGCGGACATGCGCACCCATCCGATCGGAACCGGACCGTTCAAGTTCGTCGAGTTCAAGGCCAACGAATCGATCAAGCTGACGCGCAATCCGGACTATTGGAAGAAGGGCCTGCCCTATCTCGACGGCATCGAGTACACCATCATCACCAACCGCTCGACCGCGATCCTGGCTTTCGTCGCCGGCAAGTTCGACATGACCTTTCCGACGCACATCACGATCCCGCTGCTGAAGGACATCAAGTCGCAGGCGCCGAACGCTGTTTGCGTCGTCGAGCCGACCAACGTCTCGACCAACATCATCGTCAATTCGACCTCCGCACCGTTCGACAACATCGACATCCGCCGCGCCATGTCGCTCGCGCTCGACCGCAAGGCGTTCGTCGACATCCTGTTCGAAGGCCAGGGCGACATCGGCGGCACCATGCTGCCGCCGCCGCAGGGCATCTGGGGCATGCCCAAGGACAGGCTGGAGACGATTCCGGGCTACGGCCGCGACATCAATGCCAACCGCGAGCAAGCCAAGAAGCTGATGCAGAAGGCGGGCTACGGTCCGGACAAGCACCTCGCAGTCAAGGTCTCGACGCGCAATCTCGCCGAATATCGCGACCCCGCCGTGATCCTGATCGACCAGCTCAAGAGCATCTATATCGACGGCGAGCTCGACGTCGTGGAAACCGCGAACTGGTTCCCGAAGGTCGCGCGCAAGGATTACATGCTCGGCCTCAACCTGACCGGCAATTCCGTCGACGATCCCGACCAGTCCTTCTACGAGAATTATTCCTGCGGCTCGGAGCGGAACTACACCAATTATTGCAACAAGGAGATCGAGAAGCTGTTCGACGTGCAATCGCAGGAGACCGACCTAGCCAAGCGCAGGCCGCTGGTGTGGGATATCGACAAGAAGCTGCAGGAGGACGTCGCCCGCCCGATCATCTTCCATGCCCGCGCCGGTACCTGCTGGCAGCCTTATGTCAAGGGCATCACGATCATGTCGAACAGCTCCTACAACGGCTTCCGCTTCGAGGATGTGTGGCTCGACAAGTAGTGATCGAGGCTGACGACTAGCGCGGAGGGCGATGCATGTTTGCCTATCTGGTGCGGCGCCTGTTCCTGATGCTCGTGACCCTGTTCGGGATCTCGGTCGTCATCTTCTTCCTGCTGCGCATCGTGCCCGGCAACATCGTCGACATCCTGTTCGCCGCCGCCGGCTACGTCGATCCGGCCGACAAGGCGGAGCTGGAGAAGCAGCTCGGCATCGACCAGCCGCTGGTCACGCAATATCTGCACTGGATCGGCGGCTTGCTGCGCGGCGATTTCGGCTACTCCTATGTCTCGGAGAAGCCGGCGCTGCAGGAGATCCTGCCGCGGATTCCGATCACGGCACGACTGGCCGGGCTTGCGCTGCTGTTCTCGGCGTCGATCGGCATTCCCTTGGGCGTCATCAGCGCAGTGAGGCAGGGCACACGGCTCGACTACGCGCTTCGCGTCGTCAGTCTCAGCGGATTGTCGCTGCCCTCGTTCTGGCTCGGCCTTCTGATCCTCACCGCGTCGGTGGCGATGTTCGGGCAGATGCCGATCTTCAATCCCAATCCGAAGACATGGCTCGAGGCATTCGCAACCTACGCCGTGCCGGCCGCCGCCGTCGGCTTTCGCAGCGCGGCGCTGACCATGCGCATCACGCGCTCCTCGATGCTGGAGGTGCTGCGGCAGGATTACATCCGCACCGCCCGCGCCAAGGGTGCCTCCGATGCGGCCGTGAACTATCATCACGCGCTGAAGAACGCGATCCTGCCGGTGATCACCGTGATCGGCATCGAGGCGGCGTTCCTGATCGGCGGCCTGATCGTCACCGAGACCGTGTTCAACATCCCTGGTGTCGCCCGCTTCCTGGTCGAGGCGATCCGCTGGCGCGACTATCCGATCGTGCAGAACCTCGTGATGTTCATCGCGGTCGTGGTGGTGTTCGCCAACTTCACCGTCGACATGCTCTACGCGGTGTTCGATCCGCGGATCAGGTACACGGACTAGCGCCATGATTGTCGTCCACGCCGCGCTCGCGCGTTCGTTCACCTCTCCCCGCTTGCGGGGAGAGGTCGAATTTGCGCGAAGCGCGAATTCGGGTGAGGGGGAGTCTCCGCGAGTCCAACTCTCACCTCCCCGTGGAGAGCCCCCTCACCCCAACCCTCTCCCCGCAAGCGGGGCGAGGGGGAAGATAGAGCTCACATGGCCGCGATCGACTTCGACGTTGAACTGAGGCGGGCCGGGGCGCATGCGACCGGGGGCTGGCGGCGCGTGCTGTTCATGGTGCAGCGGCACGTGCTGGGCGCGGCCGGGCTCGTCATCATGACATTGTTCGTGCTGACTGCGATCTTCGCCGATGTCATCGCGCGCTATGATCCGCTGACGGTGGATTCCGCCCGCGCGCTGGCGCGCCCGAGCCTGGCACACTGGATGGGCACCGATTCGTTCGGCCGCGACGTGTTCAGCCGCATCATCCACGGCGCGCGGATCTCGCTCGCAGTCGGCATCGGCTCGACCGCACTCGGCGGCACCATCGGCGTGATCGTCGGCCTCACCTCCGGCTATCTCTCGGGCTGGGTCGATCTCGTGTTCCAGCGCGTCTCCGACGTGCTGCAGGCGCTGCCGCTGCTGGTGCTGGCGCTGGTGATGACGGCGGCACTCGGCCCGTCGCTGCCGAACGTGATCATCGCCATCGCCATTCCGCTGATCCCGACGGTGGCGCGCGTCATCCGCGCCAATACGCTGGCGCTGCGCGAGCAGCCGTTCGTGGAAGCGGCCAAATCGATCGGCATGAGCGAGATGCGGATCGCGCTGCGCCACGTGCTGCCGAACACGCTGGCGCCGCTGATCGTGCTGGCGACCGCCCAGCTCGGCTCGACCATCCTGACCGAGGCTTCGCTGTCCTTCCTCGGCCTCGGCATTCCCGAGCCCTATCCGTCATGGGGGCGCATGCTGTCCGAATCCGCCGCCGAATATGTCCGCACCGCGCCGTGGCTGGTGATCTTCCCCGGCGTCGCGATCAGCCTCGCCGTATTCGGCGCCAATTTGTTCGGTGACGCCCTGCGTGACATCCTGGATCCGAGGCAGCGCGGCTGATGGCTGACAAGACCGATCTCGTGCTCGAAGTGAAGAACCTGAAGACGGTGTTCTTCACCAATTCCGGCCTGTTCAGGGCTGTCGACGACCTCTCGTTCAGCGTCAGGCGCGGCGAAACGCTGGCGATCGTCGGCGAATCCGGCTGCGGCAAGAGCGTGACCGCGCTGTCGCTGATGCGCCTCGTGCCCGATCCGCCCGGCCGCATCGTCGGCGGCTCCGTCTCGCTGGAAGGAACCGACCTGCTGGCGCTGGATGAGGCGCAGATGCGCGCGGTCAGGGGCAATCGCATCTCCATGATTTTTCAGGAGCCGATGACTTCGCTCAATCCGGTGGTGCGGATCGGCGACCAGATCGTCGAGGCCGTGCGGCTGCATCGGAATATCTCATCGAAGGAAGCACACAACATCGCCGTCGAGATGCTGCGGCTGGTGCGCATCCCCGAACCGGCGCGGCGGGCGCGCGAATATCCGCATCAGCTGTCCGGCGGCATGCGGCAGCGCGCGATGATCGCGATGGCGCTGGCGTGCCGGCCGGCGCTCTTGATCGCGGACGAGCCGACCACGGCGCTCGACGTCACCATCCAGGCGCAGATCCTGGCGCTGATCCTCGACCTCCAGAAGGAGCTCGGCACCGGGCTGGTGCTGATCACGCACGATCTCGGCGTGGTCGCGCAGACCGCGCAACGCGTGATCGTGATGTATGCGGGGCGGAAGGTCGAGGAGGCCAGCGTCGAAGCGCTGTTCGCCGCGCCGAAGCATCCCTATACGCGCGGATTGATGGCCTCGATCCCGGCGGTGCCGGCCTCCGGCGTCGCCGCGCCGGCGCGGCTGAACGAAATCCCCGGCACGGTGCCGTCGCTGGTGCGGCTGCCGCAAGGCTGCGCCTTCGCGCCACGGTGCAAGCTCGCCATCAAGCGTTGCGAGGCCGAATATCCGCCGCTGGCGGATTGGGGCGGCGGGCATCTGGCCGCCTGCTGGCGCGCCGAAGAAGTCGCGGAGGTGGCATGAGCGAGACGCTGCTCGAAGTCACTGACCTCAAGAAGCACTATCCAGTGCGTGCCGGGGTGCTGCGAAGACAAGTTGGCACCGTGCACGCGGTCGATGGCGTCTCGTTCGCGCTTCATACCGGCGAGACGCTCGGCCTCGTCGGCGAATCCGGCTGCGGCAAGTCCACGGTGGCGCGTAGCGTGCTGCGGCTGGTCGAGCCGACCTCGGGCCAGATCCGCCTCGACGGCGAGGACATTACGCATCTGTCGAAGACGGCGATGCGCCCGCACCGCCGCTCGATGCAGATCGTGTTCCAGGACCCGTTTGCCTCGCTCAACCCGCGCATGAATGCCGGCGATATCGTCGGCGAGCCGCTCGCCGTGCACGGGCTCGCGACCGGCGAGGCGCTGGAGAAGCGGGTCGCAACATTGTTCGAGCAGGTGGGGTTGCGGCCCGACCAGATGCGCAACTTCCCGCATCAATTCTCCGGCGGCCAGCGCCAGCGCATCTGCATCGCCCGCGCGCTGGCGCTGGGGCCGCGCCTGATCGTCTGCGACGAGCCGGTCTCCGCGCTCGACGTCTCGATCCAGGCGCAGGTGATCAACCTTCTGATCGACCTGCAGCGGCAGCACGGCTTTTCCTATCTCTTCATCGCGCACGACCTTGCCGTGGTCGCGCATATCAGCCACCGCGTCGCCGTGATGTATCTCGGCCGCATCGTCGAGATCGCCGACAAGGACGAGCTGTTCCGCAATCCCAGGCATCCCTACACCCAGGCCCTGCTCGCCTCGGTGCCGATCGCCAATCCGCTGGCGAAGAAGCTCGCGCCGCTGGTCGATGGCGACGTGCCGAGCCCGGTCAATCCGCCGTCCGGCTGCGCATTCCACACCCGCTGCCGGTTTGCGATGGAGCGATGCAAGACGGAACGGCCGGCGCTGCTGGATGCCGGTGATGGACATCAGGTGGCGTGTCTGCTCAATGAGGGGACGGGGCGGAGCAACACGATCCCGTAGGGTGGGTAAGCCAAGTGGACTGTGCGAAGCACAGGCCGCTTGGCGTAACCCACCTCTTTGATCTCCGCGGTGACAGAAGTGGTGGGTTGCGCCAGCGAACCGCGCTTCGCGCGGCCGCAGACTAACCCACCCTACGATTGTCGAGCGCCCGGATCACCGGCCAGGCCGCGAGCGCGGCGGCGAGATGCTTGAGGGTATGGCCCGAGACCATGTGTCCGGTCGCTTCGAACACGGTCACGTCGCCGAGTTCGAACAGCTTGGCCAGCACATAGAAGGCGATCACGCCGCCGAGCGGCACGCCAAGGGCGCCGGGCCGTGGGCGTGTGAACGAAAGGCCCACGGCCAGCGCCATGCCGCCGAACTGCACCACCACCCATGGCGTGAGATTCTCGCGTGCGACCCAGGCCGCCAAGAGGCCCGCGATCATCGTCAGCACCAGCACCGCTTCGCCTGCGCGCGTGCTGATGCGCTCGCTGGCCGCGATGCCCAGAAAGCCTGCGAACGCCACCGCCATGCCGAGACGATCGGCCACGAGCCGTTGCGGCAGGTCGGGGTCGAGATGATAGAAGCCCGAGCCGAGGCAGGTGAGGATCAGTCCGACGAAGAACCAGCTCGCACCCACCGGCGCATCATTTCGGGCCCGCAGCCGCTCCGAGCCCCAGACACCCATCGCGAGGAAAGCGAGGTTGCTCAGCACATCGGCGGCGTTGGGTATGCCGAGCCACGCGCGGCTGTCGACGAAATGCGGGATGTGCCAGGCGGCGGCGGGCAATGCGGGCGCCAGAAGCGCGGTGAGCGTCAGGACGAGGAGCGCTCCGGTAAGATATTTCTCGCGGGTTTGCAGGGGGGCGTACGAGAGCCGGCGGGCCACTGGCGGGACCAGTGCGTTGGCCGGTTGAGCTTGGTCACGCGCGCGCAGCATGCATATCTCCAGACATTGAACATCGTTCAATATTGGTGACCTGAAAATGAACTTCGTTCAATAGGGAGCGAGTTAAGGGTGAAATTTCATTCAATCAATTGAAATCATTTCATTTTCTGAAAGTCGAGCGGCACAAGAGAGCGGGAGCTGTAGCAACCATTAAAGCGGGCGCCCGATTGCCTTGAGCATGACGCCGCGCTTACCCCGCCCCGATCTCCGCGACGATCCTGCCCGTCGTCACTTGCTCGCCCTCGGCGACGTCGATCGCGCTGACGACGCCGTCGATGCCGGCCTTGTGGACGTGCTCCATCTTCATTGCTTCCAGCGTCAGCACCGGCTGGCCGGCGGTGACGCGGTCGCCGGGCTTGACGAGGACGGCGACGACGCGGCCGTTCATGGCGGCGCGGACCTTGCCGTCGCCGCCATTGCTTGCAGCTGCCTTCGGCGCGGCGAGGGTGAGATCGGTGACGGCGAGCGGAATACCGCGGTGCTGGAGATAGAGTCGATCGCCATCGCGCAGGAACTTTGCGCTGTCCATTACCCCGGCGTGGCGGAAGCGGATGGCGTCGGGATCGAGCTGGTCGATCTCGAACTTGTCCTGGCGGCCGTCGGTCATGACCGTGTAGCTGCCGTCGCGCTCGCGCGTGATGTCGAGCTCGTGCGTCTGGCCGGCAATCTCGATTTTCGCCGGCAGCGGAAAAGTGGCGGCGAGGCTCCGCCCTTCCTGCCACGACGGCGCACGCGGGCTGGTGACGTAGAGCAGCAGGCCCGCCAGCGCCGTCTCGAATGCTGCGTCTGGCCGCAGCGCCAGCAATTCGTCGCGATGCGCGCCGATGAAAGCCGTCGTCGCCTCGCCGTTGGCAAAGCCGGGATGGCGCAAGCAGGACATCAGGAACGCCTGATTGGTCGTCACGCCGAACGCCGTGAGCTGCTCGAGGCCGACGATCAGCCGCCCCCTCGCCTCCTCGCGATTGGCGCCGTGGCTGATCACCTTGGCGATCATGGAATCGTAGAACGGCGGGATCTCCGAGCCCGATTGCAGCGCATGCTCGACACGGACGCCATCCGGCGCCTGCCAGCACGCCATGCGGCCGGACTGCGGCATGAAATCCTGCGCGGCGTCTTCCGAGCACAGCCGCACCTCGATGGCATGACCGGAGAACTTGATGTCCTGCTGCTTGATCGGCAGCGGCTCGCCGCGGGCGACGCGCAGCTGCAGCTCGACGAGATCGAGCCCGGTAATCGCCTCGGTGACGGGATGCTCGACCTGCAGGCGCGTGTTCATCTCCATGAAGTAGAATGCGCCGCTGGCATCGAGCAGGAATTCCAGCGTACCGGCGCCCTCATAGCGCAGCGCCTTGACCGCGGCGACTGCGACCTCGCCCATCCTGGCGCGCAGCTCCGGCGTGACCGCGGGCGACGGCGCCTCCTCGATCAGCTTCTGGTGCCGCCGCTGCACCGAGCAATCGCGCTCGCCGAGATGAATGGCGTTGCCGTGACTGTCGCCGAACACCTGGATCTCGATGTGGCGCGGATTCTGGATGGCGCGTTCGAGGATGAGTGTGGGATCGCCGAACGCGGCCTTCGCTTCGGACCGCGCGCTGCGCAGCGCATCGGGGAAAGACGCCGCATCCGTGACGAGCCGCATGCCGCGGCCGCCGCCGCCGGCGACCGCCTTGATCATCACGGGAAAGCCGATCTTTCCGGCTTCCGCGAGCATGACCTCGTCGCCCTGCTCGGTGCCCTGGTAGCCGGGCACGATCGGCACGCCGGCCTTCTTCATGATCTCCTTCGCGCCGGCCTTGTTGCCCATCGCCTCGATCGCCTGCGGCGACGGGCCGATGAAGACGAGGCCGGCGTCCTTGCAGGCGCGCGCAAACGCCGCGTTCTCGGCGAGGAAGCCATAGCCGGGGTGAACGGCATCCGCGCCGCTGGCCCTGGCCGCGTCGATGACCGCGGGGATGTTGAGATAGGACTGTGCCGGCAAGGCTTCGCCGATCC
This sequence comes from Bradyrhizobium sp. CB1015, assembly GCF_025200925.1. GTDB lineage: Bacteria > Pseudomonadota > Alphaproteobacteria > Rhizobiales > Xanthobacteraceae > Bradyrhizobium. The sequence goes on from NZ_CP104174.1 coordinate 8,264,796, forward strand.
GCACGGCCTGGTCGGCCTCGCGCACGTGGATCGCATCGCGATCCGCATCGGAATAGACCGCGACGACGCCGAGGCCGAGTTTTCGCGCGCTGCGCATCACGCGCAGCGCGATCTCGCCCCGGTTGGCAACCAGAACCCTAGAGAACGGCCGGTGTTGCACTGATCCGTTCCTCATGGGCGGGCCACCGAAAACTGCATGCGCTGCGGCGTGCGTGCATCGCCCTCGCGGCAGATCGCGAGCACCTCCGACAGCACCGCGCGGGTGTCACGCGGATCGATCACGCCGTCGTCGAGCGCGCGGGCGCTGGTCGAGAACACGTCCATCTGGCCGTCGAACACGCCGATGATTTGCGCCTTCATGGCGTCCAGCCTGTCCTTCTCGATCGGCTTGCCGCGCCTGATGGCAGCGGCCTCCGTCACGATCGCCATGGTCTCGGCCGCTTGCTCGCCGCCCATCACCGCGGTCTTGGCGTTCGGCCAGGAGAAGCAGAAGCGCGGATGGAAGCCGCGACCGCACATGCCGTAATTGCCGGCGCCGAACGAGGCGCCGCAATAGATGGTGATCTGCGGCACGGTCGCCGAGGTCACGGCCTGGATCATCTTGGAGCCGTGCTTGATCATGCCGGCTTCCTCATAGGCCTTGCCGACCATGTAGCCGGTGGTGTTGTTGAGATAGAGCAGCGGCGTGCGAGTCTGGCAGCAGGCCTGGATGAAATGCGTCGCCTTGTTGGCGCCGGCGGGATCGAGCGGGCCGTTGTTGGTGATGATGCCGATGGCCTGACCCTCGATGCGGGCGTGGCCGCAGATGGTGGCCGGGCCGTAATTCGGCGCCATCTCGGTGAAATCGGAATCGTCGACGATGCGGGCGATAACCTGCTTCATGTCCACCGGGCGCTTGTGGTCCATCGGCATGATGCCGAGCAGCTCGTCCTGGTCATAGCGCGGCGGCTTGAATTGCACCGACGCTTTGCCCGGCCGCTCCCATTCCATCGCCGCCATGATCTCGCGCGCGATGCGAAGCGCGTCGCGATCGTCCTCGGCGAGGTAGTCGCCGAGGCCGGAGATCTGCGTATGCATCTCGGCGCCGCCGAGCTCTTCCTCGGTCGCGATCTCGCCGGTGGCGGCTTTCAGCAGCGGGGGTCCGGCGAGGAACGCGCGGGTGCGGCCGCGGACCATGACGATGTAGTCGGAGAGGCCGGTCTGATAGGCGCCGCCGGCGGTGGAGGAGCCGTGCGTGACGGTGACGACCGGCAGCCCCGCAGCGGAGAGCCGCGCCAGATTACGAAAGATGTTGCCGCCGCGGACGAAGTCCTCGACGCGGTAGCGCAGCAGATTGGCGCCGGCGCTTTCGACCAGCTGGACATAAGGCAGCTTGTTCTCCAGCGCGAGCTCCTGCACCCGCAGCGTCTTGTCGAGGCCGTAAGGCTGCAGCGCACCGGCGTCGATGCCGGAATCGCTGGCGCTCACCATGCAGCGGATGCCCGAGACGAAGCCGATGCCGGCGATGACGCCGCCGCCCGGCACGCTCTTATTCGCATCCGGCACGTCGAACATGTAGCCGGCCAGCGTCGACAGCTCGATGAAGGGCGCACCGGGATCGAGCACCAGCGCAACGCGCTCGCGCGGCAGCAATTGGCCGCGCTTGTGGAAGCGGTCCTTGGCTGCGGCAGATGCGGCGCGCGTGCGCTCTTCGAGCGCGCGCATGCGGTCGATCAGCGCGAGCATGCCATCGCGATTGGCGTGGTAGGCCGCGCTGCCGGGGGAAATGGTGTTTTCGAGGATGGACACAGTTTACTCCGTCATTCCGGGGCGATGCGCAGCATCGAACCCGGAATCTCGAGGTTCCGGGTTCGCGCTTCGCGCGCCCCGGAACGACGTTCAGCGATTCGTCCCAAAGATCTTCCGCGCCTCGGCGGGGCTCGCGATCTCGCGGCCGGCGCGCCTTGCGCAGGCGGCGACCGCTTCGATCAGCTGGCCGTTCGACGTCACCTTCTTGCCGTCGGCGAGATAGAAGGTGTCCTCGAGGCCGGTGCGCAAGTGGCCGCCGAGCTCGGCGCAGCGCTGGTGCAGCGGCCAGATCTCCTCGCGGCCGATGGCGGTGACCTGCCAATGCGCTTCGGGACGCTTCAGCTTGATCAGGATCGGCAGCAATTCAGGGTCGGCCGGCATGCCGGAGGCGACGCCCATGACGAAATTGTACTCGAGCGGGCCCTTGTACATGCCGACCTGGGTGTACATGCCGACGCAGCGGACGATGCCGACGTCGAAGCATTCGAACTCGGGGATGGTGCCGACCGCGTTCATGACGTCGAGATAGTCCTTCACCTTCTCGACGGCGTTGTCGAACATCATCGGCGGCCAGGCCCAGGTGTTGTCGGCCTTCACCTTCAGGTAATTCAGCGAGCCGGCGTTGCAGGCGGCGATCTCGGGCCTGGTCTCGCGGATGCAGTCGAGCGCGCCTGAATAATTCGGCCCCGACACGCCCGAGGTGTGGTTGATGATCACGCCCGGGCAGGCTTCGCGGATCGCCTGCTGGATCTCTTTGCTGACCGCGACCTCCCAGGACGGCAGATGCCCCTTGCCCGGCGCCTGCTGGCGCAGATGGATGTGCATGACGGAGGCGCCGGCCTCGAACGCTGCCTTGGCCTCGCGCGCCATCTGCTCGGGCGTCACGGGCACGTTGTGCTGCTTGGGGTCGGTGAGCACGCCGTTCAGCGCGCAGGTGATGACGGCCTTGTCGCTCATGCGTTCAATGTCTCGCACGTTGAGAATTCAACACTTGCGATCATGTGACGCGCGACATGCGGCTTCTTGCGCGGAGAAGCTGGGGAAAACGACGAATTCGCAGGATGGGTAGAGCGCAGCGAAACCCATCATGCTTCAGCGAGGAGGATGCGTGATGGGTTTCGCTTCGCTCTACCCAGCCTACAAGAGCGGAGCTAGCTCGCCTCCGCCATCCGCACCGTCTCGGTGCTGCGATAGATCGCAAGATCCCGCGAGCCGACGAAGATCGCGCGCGGCTTGAGGCCGTAGAAGCGGCGGATCGAGTGGCTGAAGTGGGTGGAATCGGGATAGCCGATGTCCTGCGCGAGATGGGCGAGGTTGAGGTCCTGATTGGCGAAGTGCAGCAGATGCCGCGCGCGCTTCCAGGCCCGGAAGGAGCGGAACGAGATGCCGGTCTCCTCCTTGAACAGATGCAGGAAGCGCGAGGCGGAGAGGCCCGCTTCCGCGGCGCAGGTATCCGCCGTCACCGGCTCGCCGGAGAAGCGCTCGATGCGGGCCACCGCACGCATCACGCGCGGATCGAGCACGCGGCGCGGCAGCGCCTCGCCGAAGCACATCTCGTCGAACTCTGCTGTCGTGATGTCGCCATAACGGCGCTGACGCAGCAACGCGTAGGCGGCGAGGATCTTGCGGGCATAGGCGGCCCTGTCAGGTCCGGTCAGGCGCGCGGCCAAGGCCTCGATCACGCCATCCGGCATGCTTTCCGGCTCCAGCGTCACGCTGATCACGGTGCGGTAGTCGCTGGCGATGGAATGCCGCTGGTTCGGCAGCGTGACGAACAGCTCGCCGGTGGTGAGAACGTCGTCGATGGTGAGGTGCAAATTGCCCTTCACCGCGACATAGACATGGCAGCAACCGGGGGTCCGCTTGCGGGGCCGGCCAAGCAGGCCCGCATAGAACACGCGCTCCGGCGTGATCAGCATCAGATGGTCGGATTCGCGACCGTCATATTCCATTGGGTTCCTCCTCGCGCGGCTCTCAGGCCGCTGCGGACGGAGGTCACCTTAGCGGAAATTTGGGCGCTGTCACGGTGAGATAGCGCTGTCATGAAAACATGCGCGGTCGTTCCGGGGCGCGGGAAGCGCGAACCCGGAACTTCGAGATTCCGGGTCGATGCTGTGCATCGCCCGGAATGGCGGCCTAGAACTTACGCCCTCACCCTCGGCGCGACGTTCTGCTCTTCCCCGGCCTTTTGCTCCGCAGCAACGGCGCGCTTGTAGCCGTCGCGCTGCTGCAGGCGGGCCCAATAGGCTGCGACGTTTGGCCCGAAATCCCTGGCAAGCCCGATATTGCTCGCGAGCCGAAGCGCGTAACCGATGACGATGTCGGCGGCGGTGAAGCGGCCCGCGCACAATGTTTCGGCATTCGCCGTCGCTGCCTCGACGGCGCGCAGGCGCCCCAGGAACCATTTCGCGTAATCGGTGGCGACCTGCGGGTTGCGGCGCTCCTCCGGCTCGAGCTGGGTGTATCTCAGCACCAGTGTTTGCGGGAAGGTTAACGTGGCGTCGCTGAAATACATCCAGTTCAGGAACGTGCCATAGGCGGGATCTTCCAGGCCGACCATCAACGGCGTCGGGCCGTATTTGATGCCGAGGTAATGGCAGATGCCGGAGGATTCCGTCATCCTGGTCTCGCCGTCGATCATGAAGGGGATGGTGCCGAGCGGATTGAGCGCGAGATAGTCCTTGGCGAAGACGCGCGGCGGGAACGGCAGCATCTTCAGTTCATAGGGCAGCCCCATCTCCTCCAGCATCCAGAGCGGACGGAACGAGCGCGCGGCGTCGCAGTGATAGAGCGTGATCATCAGGAGTTTCCTTTGCTGCCCGGCAGCGTCCCCATCATCTTGCACAGGACCATCAGCATGACCTCGTCGGCGCCGCCGCCGATCGAGGTCAGGCGGCTGTCGCGATAGGCGCGGCTGACCGGCGTCTCGTTGGTAAAGCCCATTCCGCCCCAATATTGCAAGCAGGCGTCGGTGAGCTCGCGCCCCAACCGGCCGGCCTTCAGCTTGGCCATGGTCGCAAGCCTGGTCACGTCCTCGCCGGCGACCAGCTGCTCACCCGCACGATAGATCAGCGCGCGCAGGAGCTCGACCTCGGTCTGCATCTCCGCGAGCTTGAAGTGCACGACCTGGTTGTCGAGGATCGACTTGCCGAAGGCTTTGCGGTTGCGGGTGTACGCGATGGTCTGCTCGATGATGTATTCGTGCGCCTTCAGGCAGGCGGCCGCGCCCCACAAGCGCTCCTCCTGGAACTGGATCATCTGGTAGGTAAAACCCTGGCCCTCCTCGCCGATCCGGTTGCGCTTGGGCACGCGGACATTGTCGAAGAAGATCTGCGCCGTGTCGGAGGAGCGCATGCCCATCTTGTCGAGCTTGCGGGCGACGGTGACGCCCTTGCTCTTCATGGGCACGCAGATCAGCGACTTGTTGCGGTGAACCGGACCGTCGCCGGTGTTGGCGAGCAGGCAGATCCAGTCGGCCTGGGTGCCGTTGGTGATCCACATCTTGCCGCCGTTGATGACGTAATCGTCGCCGTCGGAGCGCGCCTGGGTCTTGATCGAGGCGACGTCCGAGCCTGCGCCGGGCTCGGAGACGCCGATGCAGGCGACGTAATCACCGGAGATCGAGGGGCTAAGGAATTCGCGGCGCACCTCGTCGGAGCCGAAGCGCGCCAGCGCCGGCGTTGCCATGTCGGTCTGCACCCCGATCGCCATCGGCACGCCGCCGCAGGTGATGGCCCCGAGCTCCTCCGCCATCATCAGCGCGTAGGAATAGTCGAGGCCCGAGCCGCCGAACTCGGTCGGCTTGTTCAGGCCGAGAAAGCCGAGGCTGCCCATCTTCTTGAACAGCTCGTGGGCCGGGAAGATGTCGGCCTTCTCCCACTCATCGACATGAGGATTGATCTCGCCCGCGATGAATTTTTGTAAGAAGCGGCGGATGTCGTCGTGGTCGGCGGTGAATAGCATTTTGTTTCCTGTCATTCCGGGGCGCGCAAAGCGCGAACTCCGATGCGCAATTGCGCATCGGAGAATCTCGATATGTTAGGACTCATCTCTGGGTCCCGGGTTCGCGCTGCGCGCGCCCCGGGACGACGGTCGTCACAACCCCATCTGCCGCGATGCCAGGTCCTTCATGATCTCCTCGGTGCCGCCGCCGATGGCGTTGACCTTGACCTCGCGGTAGATGCGCTCGGCCTTGATGCCGCGCATGAAGCCGGCGCCGCCGAAGATCTGCACGGCCTCGGAGGCGCAGAACGCCATGGTCTGCGTCGCCTGGTTCTTCATCATGCAGATTTCGGCGACCGGGCTCTCGCCCTGGTCGAGCCGCCAGGCCAGCATCTCCAGCATCGCTTGCGAGGCCGCGACCTTCTGCGCCATATCGACGATCTTGTGGCGGATGACCTGATGCTGGGCGAGCGGCTTGCCGAAGGTCTTGCGTTCCTTCGCATAGGCAATCGCCTCGTCGAGGCAGACCCGCGCGAAGGCGGTGCAGCTCGCCGCCATGCCCATGCGCTCGCTGTTGAAGTTCTGCATGATGATCTTGAAGCCGTGGCCCTCCTCGCCGATCAGGTTCTCGGCGGGCACGCGGCATTCGTCGAAATGCAGCGTTGCGGTATCGGAGGCCCACCAGCCCATCTTCTTCAGCTTGGTGCGCGACAGGCCGGGTGTGTCGCCCTCGATCAGCAGCAGGCTGACGCCGCCGGCGCCCTCGCCGCCGGTCCGCACCGCAACGGTCAGATAATCGGCACGCATCCCCGACGTGATGAAGGTCTTCTCACCGCTCACGACGTAGTGATCGCCGTCGCGCCGCGCGCGGGTGCGCAGGTTCGCAACGTCGGAGCCGCCGCCCGGCTCGGTAATGGCGAGCGCGGAGATCTTCTCGCCGGCCAGCACCTGCGGCAGCACGCGCGCCTTCACCTCGGGACGCGCGGCCCGCGCGATCGGCGGCGAGCCGATGGTGTGGCTCATCAGGCTGGCGCTGACGCCGCCCGCGCCGGCGCGCGCAAGCTCCTGGCTGGCCACGATCTTCATGAACTGGTCGGCGGCGATGCCGCCATATCCTTCCGGAAATCCGAGTCCCAGCAGGCCGATTTCGGTCGCCTTGCGATAGAGCTCGCGCGGGAATTCGCCGGCTTCGTCCCACTCATGGGCGAAGGGCGTGATCTCCTTCTCGACGAAGCGCCGCATCACATCGCGGAACGCGTCGTGCTCGGCGGTATAGAACGGGCTCTTCATCGCGGGACTTGCCTCGAACGGATTGGTCTCGGCCACCATGGCTGGAACCTTGGCCGCTCACTTGCGCGGAGTGGCTGATCGGAGCGGACGTTCGAGCAAGGCAGCAAGCTAGCAACTCAACGCAAGACGATTTTCACCACTCGCGGGCCAACTCTGGCGCAAAAAACGTTGCTGCACAGACTCCGGCTGGCCCCAGGGCCACGCCGGGCATGGTGCGCAAGCAGCAAGAAAGCGGGCGGCAAGAGGCCGCCGAGGGGAGACGTCTTTGGCCGTTCGCTATTACGACTGGATCGCCCATCATGCCCGCCGCGCGCCTGACAAGGTCGCGGCCGTCGACCTCGCGAGCGAGCGCCGCTTCACCTATTCGCAGCTCGATGCCCGCGTCTCACGCCTCGCCTCGTTGCTGCGCCACACGCTCAACGTCGCGCGCGGCGACCGCGTCGCGGTGCTGGCGCTGAACACGACCGATACGCTGGAGGTGCAGTTCGCCTGCGGCCGGCTGGGCGCCATCTTCGTGCCGCTCAACACCCGCCTCACCGTTCCCGAGCTCCAGTTCATCACCGCCGACTGCGCGCCGAAGGTGATGATCCACGATACTGATCTGGCCGAGACGGCGCTCAGCGTGGCGAAGCTCTGCAACGTTGCGACCAGCCTGCTGCTCGGCCCGGGCGGCAGCTATGAAGCCGGCATCGCCGCCGCAAAGCCGTTCGAGCGCGCCGAGGAGGTGACGCTCGATGACGTCTCGACCATCATGTACACGTCGGGCACGACCGGGCATCCCAAGGGTGCGACCATCACCCATGGCATGACCTTCTGGAATTGCGTCAATCTCGGCGGCCCCGCCTGCATCGGGCCGGGTTCGGTGCTGCTCACCGTGCTGCCGCTGTTTCACACCGGCGGACTCAACTGCTACACCAATCCGGTGCTGCATGCCGGCGGCACCGTGATGATCATGCGCGCCTTCGATCCCGGCACCGCGCTCGGCCTGATCAACGATCCCGCGCAGGGCATCAACGTGTTCTTCGGCGTGCCGGCGATCTATCAGTTCATGGCGCAGCACCCCGCCTTCGCGACCACCGATCTCAGCCGGCTGATCGTCGGCGGGGTCGGCGGCGCGCCGATGCCGGTGCCGCTGCTCAAGGTCTGGGAGGCGCGCGGCGTCGCGCTGCAGCAGGGCTACGGCATGACCGAGACTTCGCCGGCCGTGCTGGTGCTCGACCGCGAGGATGCGGCGCGCAAGGCCGGCTCGGCCGGCAAGCCGGTGCTGCACACCGAGGTGCGCATCGTGCGCCCCGACGGCAGCGACGCCGATGTCGGCGAGCTCGGCGAGCTCTGGGTCAAGGGCCCCAACATCACGCCGGGCTACTGGAACAGGCCGGAGGCGAACAAGACGTCCTTCACCGACGGCTGGCTGCACACGGGCGACGCCACCCGCGTCGACGAGGAAGGCTTCTACTACATCGTCGATCGCTGGAAGGACATGTACATCTCGGGCGGCGAGAATGTCTATCCGGCCGAGGTCGAGAACGTCCTGCACCAGCTCAACGCCATCGCGGAAGCTGCCGTGATCGGCATTCCCGATGCGCAATGGGGCGAGGTCGGCCTTGCCATCGTCGCGATCAAGCCGGGACACAAGCTGACGGAAACCGAGGTGTTCGCCCATTGCGCGGCCAATCTGGCACGCTTCAAATGCCCGCGTCAGATCCGTTTCGTCGATGCGTTGCCGCGCAACGCCACCGGCAAGATCCACAAGCCGACCTTGCGCAAGGAGTTCTCGGCGGCTTCCGAAATCGATAAGAAGGTCGCCAATGCCTGATCGAAGCGTCACTCGCGGGCGCTTTCTTGAACGCATGTGGTGATCGACGTCTCGAGCGACGCTCGGCGATGTCCGCAAGCCTCAACGCGTCGGAAGGCGTGCTGAACGAGATCGAAGCGGCTATGCCGGCAGGAAGAGCGCGAACGGCTCTTCCACCGTGCGGCGCAGGTGCTTTCGGTACAGCTCATAGTTGGCATCGCCGGACGCGACCCGGCCCAGAGACGGCTTCGCAACGTTCCGGAGCGGCACATAGGCGATCGGCGCGGCGATCGGCGTGAGCTGTGACCCGGGCCCTGCGCGCAGCGTCGAGATGATGCCGTACATCTCGCCTGATACCGTCGGCCGCGACACCGTGATCACGCGGTGCTGGCCGTGCTTGATGATGACGAGGTAGATGAAGCCGGACTGATGAGGGACGGCGACCTCGCCGGTATGTTCGTAGGCGGCATCGGTCCGATCACCCTCGCGAAAGACGAGCGACGAGACCTTCGGCTCCCACGCGATCTCGGTGCGATAGGCGAAGATCGCGTCCTTGTCGCCGAACGACGGCCGCAAGGTGATGTAGACGTCCTCGAGCCAGGTCACGGCGCGGTGCGCATAGGAGCCGAGGCTGTCGGGCGCGACGTCGTTTGCGGCCGGGGGCGTCGTCACAACGGCACTCTTGCGCAAGGAGACGCCCAGTGCCTGCTCCAGCCGGACCGTCGTCGCCAGCGTGAACGGCCGCCGGCCGCCGAGCACCTTCTCCAGCGTCGACAGGCTGAGCTTGGCCTGCTCGGCCAGCGCCTGCCGGGAGATCCGGCGCCTCGCAAGCTCCTCGCGAATGGTCTCGGCGATCTCACGGCTCTGCTCGTCGGAAAGCTGCTTGTCGGTGAGTTTGTCCTGCGTCTGCATCGTCAGCCCCGCTCCAGGCTGGTCACTCTAGCAGGGCGGACAAACCAGCACAAAACCGCACATGACCGCCCCGGCCGAAGCGAGCCTGGGCCGGCCGCGGCGGAACATTGCCGATCATTCTGCTCGCGAATTGCCGCCCCGCCGGCGGATGCTGAGGGCCAGCAAACCTGCTTCGGGAGCAAGCCAGATGGACGCCTACGACACGGCCGGCAGCGACGAACACCCGCTGTTGAGCCGCCTCATCAAGGTCGGACTGTTCCTTCTCGCGCAAGGCATCGCCGTGATGCTTGTCGCCTTCCTGGCCCTGCTGGTGAGTTTTGGGGCGAGCTGGTCGGCAACGACCGAGCAGGCCAGCCTGCTCCAGCCCGGCGAAGCACGCTCGGGCAGCCTGCTGCTGAGGCAGGACGGCGCCACCCTAGAGGCGATCCGCCTTGGGACCGATGTCGACATCACGGTGTCGGGCCCGACCTTGCGCGCCCGCGTCACGCAAGCATTCCGCAACCCTAGCAAGGATTGGGTCGAGGCGACCTACGTCTATCCGCTCGCGGCCGGCGGCGCCGTCGATACGCTGAAGATGGTGGTCGGCGACCGCGTCATCATCGGCGACATCAAGGAGCGGCAGCAGGCGCGCGTGATCTACGAGGAGGCGCGCCGCGCCGGCCAGAAGGCCGCGCTCACCGAGCAGGAACGGCCGAACATCTTCACCAACTCGGTCGCCAATATCGGTCCCGGCGAAACCGTGCTGGTTCAGATCGAGTACCAGGAGCCGGTGCATCAAGTCGGCAACGAATATTCGTTGCGCCTGCCGCTCGTGGTCGGGCCGCGCTACAATCCCGCGCCGATCATCCAGAGCGTGGACTTCCGCAAGGATGGCTCGGGCTGGGGCGCGACGACATCGGATCCGGTGCCGGATCGTGACCGCATCTCGCCCCCTGTGCTGGATCCCGCCAAAAATGTGCCGGTCAATCCGACCAGCATCACGGTCCGCCTGCAGGCCGGCTTCGCGCTCGGCGAGGTCAAGAGCCACCATCACAACGTCAAGACGGAAAGCCCGGACAACACGAGCCGCGTGGTGACGCTCGCCGACGGCACTGTCCCCGCCGACCGTGACTTCGAGCTGACCTGGAAGCCGGCTGTGGAGAAAGCGCCGTCGGTCGGCCTGTTTCGCGAGCATGTCGGCGATGCCGATTATTTGCTCGCCTTCGTCACCCCGCCGGCCGCCGAGCAGGCGACGCAGAAGCCGCTGCCGCGCGAGGTCGTGTTCGTGATCGACAATTCCGGCTCGATGGGCGGCACCTCCATCGTGCAGGCCAAGGCGAGCCTGCTCTACGCCCTCGGCCGCCTGCAGCCGAATGACCGCTTCAACGTGATCCGCTTCGACGACACCATGGACATGCTGTTCCCGGTCTCCGTGCCGGCCGATGCCGCCCATGTCGGCGAGGCCACCTCGTTCGTCGGCGATTTGCAGGCGCGCGGCGGCACCGAGATGGTGCCGGCGATGCGCGCGGCACTGACTGACAAGCTCGGAGACATCGGCATGGTCCGCCAGGTCGTGTTCCTGACCGACGGCGCGATCGGCAACGAGCAGCAATTGTTCGATGCGATCACGACGATGCGCGGCCGCTCGCGCGTCTTCATGGTCGGCATCGGATCCGCGCCCAACACCTATCTGATGACCCGCGCCGCCGAGCTCGGCCGCGGCGCCTTCACCCATATCGGCTCCGTCGAGCAGGTGGAGGAGCGCATGCGCGGCCTGTTCGCCAAGCTGGAGAATCCGGCCGTGACCGGCCTCACCGCAAAGTTTTCCGAGGCCAAGGCCGACGTCACCCCGGCGATCATTCCCGACGTCTATCGCGACGAGCCTCTGGTGCTCGCGTCCAGGCTCGACAAGCTCGCAGGCTCGCTCGAGATCAAGGGCCGCGTCGGCGACCGTCCTTGGTCGGTGACGCTGCCGCTGCAAAATGCCGCCGAAGGCAAGGGCCTGTCGAAACTCTGGGCCAGGCGCAAGATCGCCGACGCGGAAGTGGCGCGCACCCTGCGCGAGATGACACCCGAAGACTCCGACAAGGCGATCCTGGCGTTGGCGCTCGACCATCAGATCGTCACGCGGCTGACCAGCCTCGTCGCGGTCGACAAGACGCCAAGCCGTCCCGAAGGCGCGCCGCTGAAGCTCAGCGAATTACCGATCAACCTGCCCGCGGGCTGGGACTTCGAGAAAGTGTTCGGCGAGCGGCCGCACCTGACGCCGACACAGCTGCGCGAACGTCACGCCGATGCGCGCAATCAGCCGGCGGCGCGACGGCCGACGCCTGCTGCGCCCGATGCGATCCGTCTGCCTAAGACCGCAACCTCGGCCGAGCTGAAGATGATCGCGGGTTTCATCCTGATCGTGCTTGCCCTGATCCTGTTCGTGTTCAACCGACGTCAGAGCTTGCTCACTGACGCCGTTTGAGAGAGGAGCCCCCCGAACTCCTCTGTTAGCGCGCGCGGCTGCCCGTCCCCTCCAAACGGCCGCGCGCGCCTTTTTTCTTATGGTCATTGCGAGCGCAGCGAAGCAATCCAGGCTGCCTCCGCGGAGAGTCTCTGGATTGCTTCGCTGCGCTCGCAATGACGATCGTGGATAAAATGCCCCATTTCATCTCTCCGCTGGTCCTCGCACTGATCGGCCTCATCCTGTTCGGCGACGGCGCCTATATCCACGCCAAGGCGTGGCTGGCGCAGGTGCTGCTGGAGCGGGCCTTCGACCGAAGCGTTGCGACGGGACAGGCGGTCAAGCCATGGTCGTGGGCCGACACCTGGCCGGTCGCGCGGATCGAGGTCAAGCGGATCGGCGCCAGCGCCATCGTGCTGGAAGGCGCGAGCGGGCAGGCGCTCGCTTTCGGACCGGGCCATATCCAGCCCACGGCCGATCCGGGCGAACGCGGGATTGCCGTCTATGCCGCCCATCGTGACACTCATTTCCGCTTCCTGCGGAACGTTGCCATGGGTGACGTCATCGATGTCACACGCAGCGACGGTCGACATTTTCGCTATCGCGCAGATTCGTCGGCCGTGGTTCGCTTCGATGCGTCGGGCATCGATCCCATGGCACAGGGTTTCGAGCTTGTTCTCGCGACCTGCTGGCCGTTCGATGCCGTCACATCCGGCCCCGAGCGCTACGTCCTGCACGCAACATTGATTGAAGCTGATAGATAGATCGCCCGCGGGAGCGGCGAGACGCCGATGCGGATCTCATTCCGCCTCACGGCATGACACCCACATGGTTGCCACTCCGAAGGACTCGCCATAGAACAGAGCAACGCGACACCAAGAAGAACAACAGGTGAGGTCACACCATGGAAGCCCATGTGTCTGCTGCGTCCGCGTCCCCTCCATGGTCTCCACCGCCAGATGCCAGCGACATCGTCAAGGGCATCCATGCCATGCTGCACCCGCACAACATCGTGCTGGTGGGCGCGACCGACAAGCCCGGCAATTATGCCGAACGCATCTGGAACAATCTGATCAAGTACGGCTACGAGGGCGGCCTCTATCCGGTCAACGCCAAGCGCGACGCCATCTGGGGTGTTCCCTGCTACAAGGATTTTGCAAGCCTTCCCGAAAAGCCCGATCATGTTCTGGTGCTGGTGCCTGCGCGCTTCGCCGTGCAGGTGATCCGCGACGCCGCTGCGGCCGGCGCGCGTTCGGCCACCATCGTCACCTCGGGCTTCAGCGAGCTGCAGGATGAGGAGAGCCAGAAGCTTGCCGCCGACTTGCAGGCCGCCGTGCGCGAGACGGGGCTTGCCGTCACCGGCCCGAACTGCCTCGGCAACTTAAGCGCCGGAGAAAAGCTCTTCACCAATATCGACGATCGCATCGTCACCATGGAACAAGGTGCGGTGGCGATCGCCGGCCAATCCGGCGCCATCGTCATGGCGATCCGTCAGACGCTGGAAGACCGGGGTGTCGGCGTCGGCTACATGGTGACGACAGGCAACGAGGCCGGGCTCGAGACGCCGGACCTGATGCGCTATTTCGCCGAGGATCCGAGCATCAAGGTGATCGTCGTCTACCTCGAAGGCGTGCGCAACACCAAGGCTTTCCGCGATGCCTGCAAGGCGGCGCGCGCCGCGAGCAAGCCCGTGATTGCGCTCAAGCTGGGGGCGTCAGAGGGTGGCCGCGCCGCGGCGATGGCGCATACCGGCGCGCTCGCCGGCTCGATCGAGACGTTCGACGCGATCGCGACGCGCGAAGGGGTGATCCGGGTCGACGGCCTCGACGAGCTGATCGAGACCACCGAATGCTTCGTTCACGCAGCCATGCCCAAAGGCGACCGGCTCGCCGCGGTGACGCTCTCCGGCGGCAAGCGCGGCATGCTGATCGACGCGTTCTATGCCGCAGGCCTGAATTTCGCACCGCTGAGCCCGCATGTCAGCTCGGAGCTGGCGAAGATGCTCGGCCCCGGGTCGATCGTCGGCAATCCGCTCGACGCCGGCTTTGCCGCGGTGGTCGACCCGTCCGTCTACATGAAGTCGATCAGGCTGATGATCGACGATCCCGATATCGACATCGTCATCGTCGATGCCGAGCTGCCGAAGGCGCCGCACGAGCTGCGCGAGCGCAACTTGCGCATCGTCAACGAGATGGCGAGCAAGGCGGGCAAGCCGGTGATCTATATCAGCGCGATGTCGATCGGCTTCACCGAATTCACCAAGGGCTTGCGGAAATCGCTGCCGCATCTCGCGGTCATGCAGGGCATGGACCGCGCGGTGACCGCGATCAAGTCGCTGCTCGCCTACGCCAGGCTGCGCAAGGAGGTGCCCGATATCGTCTCGAACTCGAAGCCCGCCGCGCGCGCCGTGCTGGAGAGGACGTTGACATCGGCGACCGGCGCCGCGCTCGACGAGGTCGCCTCGAAGAAGCTGCTCAAGGCCTACGGCATCCCGATCTCGAAGGAGGCGATCGCACAGACCCCGGCGGACGCGGTGAAGATTGCCAAGCAGATCGGTTTTCCGGTCGTGGCAAAACTCGTCAGCGCGGAGATCCTGCACAAGTCCGACATCGGCGGCGTGGTGCTGAACCTCAACAGCGCAGCCGAGGTGAAGAAGGCGTTCACCGACATCACCGCGCGGGTGGCAAAGCTCAAGGGCAAGCCGAAGCTCGACGGCATCCTGATCGCACAGCAGGTCAAGGCCGAGCTCGAGCTGGTGGTCGGCGCCTCGCTCGATGCGGAGATGGGGCCCGTCGTGCTGTTCGGCACCGGCGGCATCGACATCGAGCTGATGAAGGACGTCGCGCTCGCCGGCGCGCCGCTGGACGAGAGCGAAGCACGGCTCCTGATCGGCCGCACCAAGGCCGGCATCAAGCTGCGCGGCTATCGCGGCAGGCCGGTCTTGCACGAGGCCTCGGCGGTGAAGGCGCTGGTCGGGCTGTCCAACCTGATTGCGGATGCGGGCGATCGCATCGCCTCGATCGACATCAACCCGTTCCTGATCAACACCAGGACGGGCGTGGCCGTCGATGCCCTGATCGTGTTGAACAACGCTGCGGCCAGGCGGGTGGCGGGACATTGAGGCCGTAGGGCGGATTATCGCCAGCGTAATCCGCCTATCTACACGACTGCTGAGGCGAAAGCGGCGGGTTACGCTTCGCTAACCCGCCCTGCGTAGCATCGCGGCCTTCTTCCAACCATCCCGCTTTGGCCCTAAACTCAGCCTCATGGCACGCGCGAGCAATCTTGTGATCGGAACGGCAACGCTGGCGGCGATCGCCGTGGCGTTCGGCGGCCTGCTCGGCGTGCAGAAATGGCGCACGATCCAGAGCCGCAGCCAGTTGCGCGTGGTGTTCGAAGGCGGCTCCGCGAGTGGCCTGCGCCGCGGTGGGCCGGTCAATTTCGACGGCGTGCCCGCCGGCCAGATCCTGTCGATCAAGCTGGAGAGTCCGCGCAGGATCGTGGCGCTCGTCATGCTCGACAATTCCGCGCCGATCCGCAAGGACACCGTGGCAGGCATCGAGTTCCAGGGCCTCACCGGCGTTGCCGCGATCTCATTGATCGGCGGCGTCCCCTCTGCACCGCCGGTGCCGCTGGACGCGGATGGCATCCCGGTGCTGATAGCCGATCTCAGCGACGCCGAAACCATCGTCGAAACCCTCCACAGCGTCGACCGCACCATCGTGAACAACGCCCCCGCGATCAAGGAGGGCCTGCACACGTTCGAGACCACCACCGCCGACCTCAGGAGCAAGGGCGTGGAGATCGATTCGGTCATGGCCAAGGTCGACAGCGCCTTTGCGGGCTTCGACAAGGCGGTCGCGAAGATCGAAGGCGCGGTGCCGGGCTTCGTCGACGGCAAGGCCGACGAGCTGTTCGAGAAGATCCAGGGACTGCACGAGCTTGCCGGCACCATGAAGAAGAAGTCGGCGGCCTATCTCGACGACATTCGCCGCTCGCTGCTCGACGTCAGCGAGGCCGCCAACAAGATGGCGGGAACACCCGTGCCGCCGCGACCGCCGCGCAGGCCCGAGCAGAAGCGGTAGCGCTTACCCTCCCCTGGAGGGTAGGGCTATCGCATTTGAGAATTTTCCCTGCGGCCATCCTTCGAGACGCCCGCTTTGGGCGGGCTCCTCAGGATGAGGACGGCGTGCGCGGCAGCAGTTTCAACGAGCACTGACGCTGATTAGCCTCATCCTGAGGAGGCGCGTAAGCGCCGTCTCGAAGGACGAGGCGTGCGCGCAGGCCGCCGCCACAAGTCATATGCGATAGCCCTGCCCTCCAGGGGAGGGTAACGCGAAGATCGGCAACGGCTCAGTAATTGCTGGCCGCCGCCCCGTTCGGGATGCCGTCGATCGGACACTCATCGGTGCCCGGTGTCGCGCGGGTCATCGCCTCGACCATGTCGCGCGTGCCTTCGGGATCCCTGATCCAGTTCTTGTAGAAATCATACGGGCACGCCGCGACACCGCGCGGGCTGTCGCCGGAATTGATCATGCCGGTGTAGCCGCGATGAACCAGCTTGTAGAGATGGTTCTGCGACTGGCCGTTGCGGCGCGCATCGCGAATCAGATGCTTCGACAGCTGGGCGTACTGGATGCCGTAATCCTCCTCGCCGCATTCGCCGAGGGTGCGGCCGTCGAAGCCGATGATCGCGGAATGGCCGAAATAGGAATAGACGCCGTCGAAGCCGGCGGCATTGGCGACTGCGACATAGACGTTGTTGGCCCAGGCCATGGCCTTGGAGATCATGACCTGCTGCTCCTTGGCCGGGTACATGTAGCCCTGGCAGCGTACGATCAGCTCCGCGCCCTTCATGGCGCAGTCGCGCCAGATCTCCGGATAATTGCCGTCATCGCAGATGATCAGGCTGACCTTCAGCCCCTTCGGGCCCTCGGAGACATAGGTGCAATTGCCGGGGTACCAGCCTTCGATCGGCACCCACGGCATGATCTTGCGGTACTTCTGCACGATCTCGCCCTTGTCGTTCATCAGGATCAGGGTGTTGTAGGGCGCCTTGTGCGGATGCTCCTCGTGACGTTCGCCGGTGAGCGAGAACACGCCCCACACCTTGGCCTTGCGGCAGGCTTCCGCGAAGATCGCGGTCTCCTCGCCCGGCACCATTGAGGCCGTCTCGTACATCTCCTTGGCATCGTACATGATGCCTTGCGTGGAATATTCCGGGAAGATCACGAGATCCATGCCGGGCAGGCCGAGCTTCATGCCGACGATCATGTCGGCGATCTTGCGGGCGTTGTCGAGCACCTCGGCCTTGGTGTGCAGGCGGGGCATCTTGTAATTGACCACCGCGACGCCGACCGTGTCGTTGCTGCTGGAGATATCACCGTGAAGCATGTTGAGCGCTCCTGTCTCTTATTCGTGTGAGGCGTGGGTTAGTGGCTGATCATCCAGGGGCGTGCGGTCGGAAAGCCCTTGGCGCCGCTCCTGGTCTTGGTCATCAGCCGCGCCGGCTTTGTCCTGTCCGTCGTGCCCTTGTCCTTCGCGGTCTTGCCGGAGGAGCAGCAGCCGCAGCCCGGGCCGTGCGAGGCCTTGTATTGTGCCAGCGTCTGCGGCGCGTGGGTGCTGCGCTCGTTGACGGCGTGCGCCTTGCGCTTCTCCGCCGGCATGCAGAAGAAGTTCGGCGCGGTCAGGATCACCCGCGGTGCCATGGTCTCGCAATGCGGGCAGCTTTGCGGATCGTCGCATTCCGCCATCGGGCGCAGGTCCTTGAAGGCACCGCAATCGTCACAGAGATATTCGTAGACCGGCATCGCATCACCTACGCTCTTGCCTGTTCATACAGCTCGCTGCCACCGTGCGTGTGGAGACAGCCCCTCACCCCAACCCTCTCCCCGTCAGAACGGGGAGAGGGAGCGCGGCGTCATTTGTCCGGCGAGATCGGCATCTGGATGTCGCCGGTGATGTGCTTGATGGGTCCGGCCGCCGACGGCATTACGTCGAAATCGAAGATCTCGGTCGGCAGCCAAAGCGTGGCGCAGGCGTTGGGCACGTCGACCACGCCGGAGATGTGGCCCTGACACGGCGCGGTGCCGAGGATCGAATAGGCCTGGGCGCCGGAATAGCCGAACTTCTTCAGATACTCGATGGCGTTGAGACAGGCCTGGCGATAGGCGATGTGGACGTCGAGATAGTGCTGCTTGCCGGCCTCGTCCACCGAGATGCCTTCGAAGATCAGATAGTCCTTGTAGTTCGGCGTGATCGGCGACGGCTTGAAGATCGGGTTCCTGATGCCGTACTTCGCAACGCCGTCCTTGATCACCTCGACTTTCAGGTGCAGCCAGCCGGCCATCTCGATCGCGCCGCAGAAGGTGATCTCGCCGTCGCCCTGGCTGAAATGCAGGTCGCCCATGGAGAGACCGCCGCCCGGGACATAGACCGGGAAGTAGATCTTCGAGCCGCGCGAGAGATCCTTGATGTCGCAATTGCCGCCATGCTCGCGCGGCGGCACGGTGCGCGCACCCTCGGCACCGATCTTGGCCTTGACGTCGCCCTTGGCGCGGCCGCCATGGGCGGTCGGCGCGAACGGCGGATTGGCAAGGCCGGGCACGCGCGTCGGGTTGGTCGAGATCAGCTCGGCCTCGCGCTTGTTCCAGGTGTCCAGCATCTTGGGATCGGGCAGACAGCCGATCAGGCCGGGATGGATCAGGCCGGCGAAGTTGACGCCGGGCACGTGACGCGACGAGGTGTAGAGACCCTTGATGTCCCAGATCGACTTCTGCGCCAGCGGGAAATGGTCGGTGAGGAAGCCGCCGCCGTTCTGCTTGGAGAAGAAGCCGTTGAAGCCCCACAGGCTCTCCTTGAGCGGGCCGACGTCGAGCAGGTCGACGACGAGAAGGTCGCCAGGCTCGGCGCCCTTGACGCCGATCGGGCCGGAGAGGAAGTGCACGATCGACAGGTCGATGTCGCGCACGTCGTCGGCGGAATCGTTGTTCTTGATGAACCCGCCGGTCCAATCATAGGTCTCGATGATGAAATCGTCGCCGGGATTGACCCAGGCCACGATCGGGATGTCGGGGTGCCAGCGGTTGTGCACCATGTCGTTTTCATAGGCCGACTTGGTGAGATCGACCTTGATCAGTGTCTCTGGCATCGAGATGCTCCCCTTTTACTCAGTTGGTTAAACGGACAGATATTTCGAGACCTGCGCTGCATCGACGGCATCGCGCGGATCGTCGCGCACGATCTCGCCGTTCTCGATCACCAGCACGCGGTCGGCGATGTCGAGTGCGAAGCTCAGGACCTGCTCGGAGACCACGATCGAGAGCCCCTTCTCGTCGCGGATGCGCTTGAGGGTGCGCGCCATCTCCTTGATGATGGAGGGCTGGATGCCTTCGGTCGGCTCGTCCAGCAGCAGCACCTTCGGCTTGGTGGCGAGCGCCCGCGCGATCGCGAGCTGCTGCTGCTGGCCGCCGGAGAGATTGCCGCCGCGGCGGCCTTTCATCTCCAGCAGCACCGGAAACAGTTCGTAAATGTCGTCAGGCACCTCGGAGCCGCCGGAGACGACGAGCCCGGTCTCGATGTTCTCCTTCACCGTCATGGTGGAGAAGATCATGCGGCCCTGCGGCACATAGGCGAGACCCTTGGCGACGCGCTCAAAGCTCTTGAGGTTGCCGAGCTCGGCGCCGTCCATGCTTACCGAGCCGCTTTTGGCCGGCAGGATGCCCATCAGCGACTTCATCAGCGTGGTCTTGCCCATGCCGTTGCGGCCCATGATCGCGACGATCTCGTTGGCCGCGACGTTGACGTCGAGCCCGTGCAGCACCTCGCTCTGGCCGTAGGCGACGTGGAGATCGGAAATAGCCAGCATGATGTGCTCCTTAGTGCCCCAGGTACACTTCGATGACCTTGGGATCGTTCTTGACCTTCTCCATCGTTCCCTCCGAGAGGATCTGGCCCTGGTGCAGCACGGTGACCTTGTGCGCGATGTCCTCGACGAACTTCATGTCGTGCTCGATCACCAGCACCGAGCGGTTCTTGATGATGCGGTTGAGCAGCTCGGCGGTCTTGGCGCGCTCGGAGACGCTCATGCCGGCGACGGGCTCGTCAAGCATCAACAGGTCGGGGTCCTGGATCAGCAGCATGCCGATCTCGAGCCACTGCTTCTGGCCATGGCTGAGCTCGTCGGCATAGGTGTTGAGCTTGTCCTTGAGGAAGATCATCTCCGCGACCTCCTCGACCCGGTCCTTCACCAGCTGATCGCGCTGAAAGGCGAGCGAGCCGAACACGGTGCGGCCGCGCGGAAACGAGATCTCGAGGTTCTCGAACACGGTAAGATCATCGAACACCGACGGCGTCTGGAACTTGCGCCCGACGCCGGTCTGCACGATCTCGTTCTCCTTCATCTTCGTGAGCTCCTTGCCACGAAACTGGATCGAGCCGGAGGTCGCCTTGGTCTTGCCGCAGATCAGGTCGAGCACCGTGGTCTTGCCGGCGCCGTTGGGGCCGATGATGACGCGGATCTCGTTCTCCTCGACATAGAAGGAGAGATCGTTGACCGCCTTGAACCCGTCGAACGAGACGGTGAGGCCGGACACGGCGAGCAGGAATTCCTTGGGCTGATGACCGATGAGCATGATCTATCTCCTCACTGCCAGCGCGGCATCGGCATCGTGATGACCGATGAGCATGATGACGTCCTCACTCTGCCGGTGCGCCGTCGGCGACGGAATTGTCGGTCCAGCCCGCCTTCGGCTTGCGCGAGGCGAACAGCCGATCGATGCGCGGCTGCACGTAATCGGCCCAGAGCCCGGACAAACCGTTGGGGAAAGCAAGCACGACGGCGATGAACAGCGCGCCGAGGCCGAACAGCCAGAGCTGCGGGAACGATTCCGACAGGCTGGTCTTGGCGAAATTCACCAGAATCGCGCCCCAGATCGCGCCGAAGATCGACATCCGTCCGCCGACCGCGGTGTAGATCACCATCTCGATCGACGGCACGATGCCGACGAAGGACGGCGACATGAAGCCGACATTGAGCGCGAACATGGCGCCGCCGATCGCGGCGAAGATTGCGGCCATGCAGAAGGCGAAGATCTTGAAATTGGCGACGCTGTAGCCGGAGAAGCGGACGCGGTCCTCCTGCTCGCGCATCGCCACCAGGATGCGGCCGAGCTTGGTGAGGCGGATGAACTGCGCGATGCCGATGCAGGCGAACAGCAGCACCACCTCGACGAAATAGAGAATGATCTTGGCGTGGTCGGGGCGGATGTCCCAACCCTTGAGCGTGCGCAGGTCGGTCATGCCGTTGATGCCGCCGGTATAGCCCTGCTGTCCCACGATCAGGATGGTCAGGATGGCGGCGACGGCCTGGGTGATGATCGCGAAATAGGTGCCGCCGACGCGGCGCTTGAACATCGCGGTGCCGATGATCAGGGCGAACAGGCCGGGGACCAGGATGATAGCGAGGATGGTGAAGGTGAGGCTGTTAAACGGCTGCCAGAAGAACGGCAGCGCCGTGATCTGATTCCAGTCCATGAAGTCGGGGATGCCGGGCGTCGACTGGATCTTGGTGTTCTCGACGCTGGAGGCCTCGAGCTTGAGGAACATCGCCATGCAATAGCCGCCGAGACCGAAGAACACGCCCTGCCCCAGGCTCAGGATGCCGCCGTAACCCCAGCACAGCACGAGGCCGATCGCGACGAAGGCGTAGGTGAGATATTTCGCGACCAGGTTGAGGCGGAAGACGTCCAGCGTCAGCGGCAGGATCACGAACAGCACGGCGGCGAGCGCAATGAATCCCATCAGTTCGGATCGATTGAAGAAGCGTGAGTTGATGATCATGACTTGCCTGCTTCTCGTTATTTGCGGACCTTGAGGGCGAACAGACCCTGCGGCCGCAGCATCAGGATGCCGACGACGGCGAGCAGCGTGAGCACCTTGGCCATCGAGCCCGACATGAAGAACTCGAGCGTCGATTGCGTCTGCGAGATCGAGAACGCAGAGGCGATGGTGCCGAGCAGGCTGGCGGCACCGCCGAACACGACCACCAGGAAGGTGTCGACGATGTAGAGCTGGCCCGACGTCGGCCCGGTCGAGCCGATCATGGTGAAGGCGCTGCCGGCGACGCCGGCGATGCCGCAGCCGAGGCCGAAGGTGTAGCGATCGACCTTCTCGGTATTGATGCCGACCGCACCGGCCATGATGCGGTTCTGCACGACGGCGCGTACCTGGCGACCCCAGCGCGACATGTAGAGAACGTAGGCGACGGAGATGGTGATCAGCACGGTGAGGCACATCACGAAGACGCCGTTGATCGGCACCTCGATGCTGTCGGTGACATGGAGCGAGCCGAGCATCCATTGCGGCAGCTCGACGCCGACCTCGCGTGCGCCGAACACGGAGCGATAGGCCTGCTGCAGCATCAGGCTGAGGCCCCAGGTCGCGAGCAGCGTATCGAGCGGGCGCTTGTAGAGGTGCCGTATCAGCACCCATTCCACCAGCATGCCCAGCGCGCCGGAGGCGAGGAAGGCCAATATCATGGCAAGGAAGAAGTAGCCGCTGAACAGGCTCGGCAAATAGGCCTGGAAGAGATTGGAGGTCATCCAGGTGACGTAGGCCCCGAGGATCATGAATTCGCCATGAGCCATGTTGATGACGCCCATCTGGCCGAAGATGATGGCGAGGCCGAGCGCCATCAGGACATAGACCGAGAACAGGATCAGTCCTGCAAAGCCCTGCATGACGAAGATGGAGCCGAGATCACCAAGCGAGTAGTCGCCGAACATCGATGTCCTCCGTCGGGGGAATAGGGTCCCGCGTCGCGATGCAGAGTCGCGACGCGGGGTCTTGGGCATGGACTTGCGGGTCCACGCCAGGGAGCTGCTTGATTGGGAGAAGGGGCGAGCGCCGCCGCGACTACTGGTAACCCTTGGGGAACGGATCCGGCTCGACGAGATCGGCGGTCTCGTAGATCAGCTCGAACTGGCCATCGAGCTTGGCGCGCCCCACCCGGGTCTTCGACCAGAGGTGATGGTTCTCGTGGATGCGCACATAGCCTTCCGGCGCGCCCTTGAACTCGACGCCCGGCGAAGCCGCCGCGATCTTGTCGACGTCGAAGGAGCCGGCCTTCTCGACCGTCAGCTTCCACAGCCAGGGGCCGAGATAGGCAGCCTGGGTGACGTCTCCGATCACGGTCTTCTCGCCCCACATCTTCTTGAACGCGGAGACGAATGCCTTGTTGTTCGCATTGTCGAGCGACTGGAAGTACTTCATGCAGGCATAGGCGCCCGCGATGTTCTCGCCGCCGATGCCGTCGATCTCGTCCTCGGTCACCGAGATCGTGAGCAGCGGCTGCTTGGAAAGATCGACGCCGGCCGCCTTGAGCTGCTTGTAGAAGGCGACGTTGGAGCCGCCGACGACGTCGGTGAAGATGACGTCCGGCTTGGTCAGCTTGATCTTGTTGATGACCGAGTTGAACTGCGTTGAGCCGAGCGCATAATATTCCTCGCCGACGACCTTGCCCTTGAGCACGTTTTCGACGTGCTTGCGCGCGATCTTGTTGGAGGTGCGCGGCCAGATGTAGTCGGAGCCGATGAAGAAGAACGACTTGGCGCCCTTCTCCTTGGCGATCCAATTCAGGCCGGCGAGAATCTGCTGGGTCGCTTCCTGGCCGGTGTAGATGACGTTCTTGGATTGCTCGAGGCCTTCATAGAAGGTCGGGTAGTAAAGCATGCCGTTATACTGCTCGACGACCGGCAGCACCGCCTTGCGCGAGGCCGAGGTCCAGCAGCCCATGATCGCCGCGACCTTGTCGTTGACGAGGAGCTTCTTGGCCTTCTCCGCAAAAGTCGGCCAATCGCTGGCACCGTCTTCCTGGATGAACTTGATCTTGCGGCCGAGCACGCCGCCGGCGGCGTTGATCTGCTCGATCGCGAGCTTTTCGGCCTGGATCGAGCCGGTTTCGGAGATCGCCATGGTGCCGGTCGCCGAGTGCAGGATGCCGACCGTGACCTCGGTGTCGGTGACGGCCAGACCCGTGGTATTGACCGCCGAGGTCGCCGGGGCCTGCGCAAAGGACCCGCGCGGCAGCATGGTGATGGCCGGCACGGCCGCCATCCCCATCAACAATTTGCGCCGCAGCGGCGACAACAGGCCCTTGTTTGCTTCGTCTGACATGAGCACCCCACTTTTGTTCGAGAACACGCGATTGGTGCCCGTGAGGATGGCTCGAATTTATGCAGCGCACGCATACGCAAGATCGCGTATACTGCACCGCAAAATGCCGACGTAGGCTTCTGGTACGGAATTTGCGAGGGGTCCGGGTCCGTATCGGGAGTGGGGTTAAGTGGCAGGGCGGCAGCGAATAGACCGCGTCAGGCGCCAGTACAATCAATGGGTCGCCAACCAGACGCTGGAAGATTACGCCCTGCGCTTCACCGCCAAGAGTGCGCGGCGCTGGTCCGCCGCCCGCGTCGCCAACACGGCACTGGGCGCGATCTCGTTCCTGGCGATGGAGGCGATCGGCGGGACCATCACGCTGAACTATGGCGTCACCAACGCGACCGCGGCCATCGTCGTGGTCTCCGTCATCATCTTCGGCTGCGGGGTGCCGATCGCGTATTACGCCGCCAAATGCGGCATCGACATCGACCTGCTGACGCGGGGGGCCGGCTTCGGCTACATCGGCTCGACCGTCACCTCGCTGATCTACGCGTCCTTCACCTTCATCTTCTTCGCGATCGAGGCCGTGATCCTCGCATCCGCCCTCGAGATGTGCTTCGGGATTCCGCGGCCGATCGGCTATCTCATCAGCGCCGTCGTCATCATTCCGCTGGTGGCCTACGGCATCACGCTGATCAGCCGCTTCCAATTGTGGACGCAGCCGCTGTGGGTGATCCTTCACATCATTCCGTTCGCCGCGATCGCCTGGCACAACCCGCGCTCCTTTGCGGAATGGCACAAATTCTCCGGCGAGCACGGCGACCTCAACGGGCATTTCGATCTCCTGCTGTTCGGCGTTGCGGCTTCCGTCGTGTTCTCGCTGGTGGCGCAGATCGGCGAGCAGGTCGACTTCCTGCGCTTCCTGCCGCGCGACCGCCGCGCCTCCCGGGCCTCCTGGTGGATGGCGCTGATGAGTGCCGGGCCGGGCTGGATCGTGCTGGGCGCGCTGAAGCTGCTGGCCGGCTCGTTCCTCGCCTTCTTCGCGCTCAGCCATGGCGTGCCGCCCGAGGAGGCGGCCGAGCCGGCGCACATGTATCTCGAGGCATTCCGCTATGTGCTGTCGCAGCCTGACCTCGCGCTGGCCTTGACCGGCACCTTCGTGATCCTGTCGCAGGTCAAGATCAACGTCACCAACGCCTATGCCGGCTCGATCGCCTGGTCGAACTTCTTCTCGCGCTTGACCCACAGCCATCCCGGGCGCGTGGTCTGGCTGGTGTTCAACGTCATCGTGGCCCTGCTGCTGATGGAGATCGGCGTCTACAAGGCCCTGGAGCAGACGCTGGCGCTCTATTCCAACGTCGCGATCGCCTGGGTCGGCGCGCTGGTCGCCGACCTCGTCATCAACAAGCCGCTCGGATTGCGGCCGCAGCAGATCGAGTTCAAGCGCGCGCATCTCTACGATGTCAATCCGGTCGGCGTGGGGGCGATGACGATCGCGACCATCGTCTCCATCAGCGCCTTCTACGGCCTGTTCGGGCCGACCGCGAAGGCGCTGTCGGCCTTCATCGCGCTCGCGGCGGCTTTCCTCACGGCGCCGTTGATCGCCTGGGCCACCGACGGCAAGTACTACATCGCGCGCAAGCCGAAGCGGAGCTGGCAGAACATCGAGGCGATCCAGTGCTGCATCTGCGAGCACTCGTTCGAGCCGGAGGACATGGCCTCCTGCCCCGCTTACGCGGGCCCGATCTGCTCGCTGTGCTGTTCGCTGGATGCGCGCTGCCACGATCTCTGCAAGCCGCACGCGAGATTCCAGGCGCAGGTGTCGGAGACGCTGGGCAGGCTGATGCCGCAGCCGATCTACGCCCGCATCAACTCGCAGGTCGGCCACTATATCGGCGTGTTCGTGGTCTCCGCCGGCCTGATCGCGCTGGTGCTGGGACTGATCTATCTGCAGACGTCGGCGAGCGTGCACGGCGACAACGAGCTCGTGTCCGATGTGCTGTGGAAGGTGTTCTTCTCGCTCAGCATCATCATCGGCGTGGTGGCGTGGCTGTTCGTGCTGGCGCAGCAGAGCCGCCGCGCCGCCGAGGCCGAGACGCGGCGTCAGACCGCGCTGCTGATTCAGGAGATCGATGCGCACAAGCGCACGGACGCCGAGCTCCAGCGTGCCAAGGAGGTGGCCGAATCCGCCAATCTCGCCAAGAGCCGTTATGTGGTCGGGTTGAGCCACGAGCTGCGCTCGCCGCTCAATGCGATCAGCGGCTATGCGCAGCTGCTCGAGCAGGATACGAGCCTTGGCGCCAAGCCGCGCGACCAGGTCCGCGTCGTCCGCCGCAGCGCCGACCATCTCTCCGGCCTGATCGACGGCATCCTCGACATCTCCAAGATCGAGGCGGGGCGGCTGTATCTGTCGCGCGACGAGGTGCGCTTGAGCGAATTCCTCGACCAGCTGGTCGGCATGTTCCGCCTCCAGGCCGCGGCCAAGGGCATCGACTTCGTGTTCAGGCGGCCGGCAACGCTGCCGCGCGTGGTCTATGCCGACGAGAAGCGGCTGCGTCAGGTGCTGATCAACCTGCTCTCGAACGCCATCAAGTTCACCCAGTCCGGCAGCGTGCAATTCGTGGTGCATTATCGCAGCCCCGTCGCCGAGTTCGAGGTGATCGACACCGGCCCGGGCATCCAGGGCGGCGATCTCGAACGCATCTTCGCGCCGTTCGAGCGGGGTGCGCTCGGCGCCTCACAGCCACAGACCGGTACCGGCCTCGGGCTCACCATCAGCCGCCTGCTCGCCGGCGTGATGGGCGGGGACATCAAGGTCACGAGCACGGTCGGCACCGGCTCGACGTTCAAGGTCAAGATCCTGCTTTCGGAGGTCACCAATCCCCAGCGCATCGCGCCGGTGGAGGCGCCGGTCTCCGGCTATCACGGCGCGCGCAAGACCATCCTCGTCACCGACGATGATCCCGTGCATCGCGACCTCCTGCGCGAGGTGCTGACGCCGCTCGGCTTCATCCTGCTCAGCGCGCCCGACGGCGCCGGCTGCCTTGCACTGGCGCAGCATTGCCGGCCCGATCTGTTCCTGCTCGACATCTCGATGCCCGCCATGGACGGCTGGGCCGTGGCGGAAGCCTTGCGCGCGAGCGGCCATCACCAGGCCCGCATCCTGATGGTGTCGGCGAGCGCGCTCGAAGCGCACGGCACGCCGCTGGCACAACCGTTCCACGACGGCTACCTGATGAAGCCGATCGACATCCCGCGGCTGCTGGAGACGATCCGCCAGCTTCTCAAGATCGAATGGCAATACGGCTCGGACGAGGTCGCGGTGCCGTTCTGGCATCCCGAGACCGGATCGAAGCCGCCGCTGAGGCACATCGAGGCGCTGATCGGGCTCGGCCAGATCGGCTACGTCAAGGGCATCCAGCTGAAGCTGGACGAGATCGGCAGCGAGCATCCTGAACATGCCGACTTCGTCGCGCAGATGCGGTCGCTGGTCGACCGCTTCGATCTCGACCAGTACATGGCCACATTGAAGACGTTGCATGCTTATGAGCATTGAATCGAAGAAGCGCGACGTCGCGCTCGTTGTCGACGATTCGCCGGAGACGCTGCGGCTGCTCACCGACGCGCTCGACGGCGCCGGCATGACGGTGATGGTGGCGCTCGACGGCGCCGCGGCGATGCGCATCATCGACCAGATCACGCCCGACATCATCCTGCTCGATGCCGTGATGCCCGGCATCGACGGGTTCGAGACCTGCCGCCGGCTCAAGCGCGATGCGGGTCTGGCCAACGTGCCAGTGATCTTCATGACGGGCCTCGCCGAGACCGAGCACATCGTGCGTGGATTGGAGGCCGGCGGCGTCGACTACGTGACCAAGCCGATCGTGATCGAGGAGATGCTGGCGCGCATCCGCGTCCATCTCGGCAATGCCCGGCTGACCCAGAGCGCGCGCGCCGCGCTCGACGTCTCCGGCCGCTTCCTGTTCGCGGTCAATCGCCATGGCCACGTGCTGTGGGCGACGCCGCAGGCGCAGAAGCTACTGTCCGACCATCACGGCGCGCAGGCCGACGACTTCGTGCTGCCGCCGGCGCTGCTGCAATGGCTCGAGCAGGCGAAGGCCAAGAGCGGCTCGAAATCCCAGGCCGCGTCGCTGCCCGACAACCCGCAGCTCCGCTTCTACTACATGGGCGAGACTGCGCCGAACGAATTCCTGCTGCGGCTGTCCAAGGAAGCCGGCACCGCGCTGCCGCCCGAATTCACCAGCGAGCTCGGCCTCACCACGCGCGAAGGCGAGGTGCTGGCCTGGCTCAGCAAGGGCAAGACCAACCGCGACATCGCGCAAATTCTGGGCCTCAGCCCGCGCACGGTCGACAAGCACCTGGAGCAGATCTACGCCAAGCTCGGTGTCGAGAACCGCACCGCCGCAGCCGCGATCGCGACGAATGCGACGAGGCGGAATTCGTGAGCGTGCTGCAAACGAGTTGAGATGCCGCTCACTCGAAAGACGGTGTCGTCCCGGACAAGCGCGCCTGAAGCGCGCGTAGATCCGGGCCCCATAACCACAGGGAGTGGTTTGGCGAAGACTCGGAGTGACCAGCTCGCTCTATAACCACCGCCTGGGAGTATGGGTCCCGGGCTCGCTTCGCGCCCCGGGACGACAGCGGAGTGTGTGGCGATCGCTAACCGCCTCTTACATCGGCATCTTCAACTGTAGACAAACGCCTTGTCGTCCAGGTCCGTCTTCGGGATCTCGTCCTTCTCGGTCCAGTAATCCTGGCTGTGCTGCCATTCCGGCTTGTCGCCTCGCTTGGGCAACAGGTCCATGTTGCGCATCATGTAGCCGGGGTTGAAGTTTTCCGGATCGATCCAGGGCAGGATCGGCATGTTGTGGTCCTCGGGGCGCAAGCTCACCTCGACCTTCCTTGCACCCTTCGCCTTCATGTGCCCGAGCAGCCGGCAGACGAAATCGGCGACCAGATCGACGCGCAGCGTCCAGCTGGCGCGGAAATAGCCGAACACCCAGACCATGTTCGGAACGCCCGTGAACATCATGCCGCGATAGGTGACGGTGTCGCCGAACGCGAGCGGCTTGCCGTCGATCTCGAAGGCGATGTCGCCGAGCGCGGCAAGATTGAACCCGGTCGCGGTGACGATGACATCGGCCGCGAGCAGCTTGCCGGACTTGAGCTGGATGCCGTTCTCGACGAAGCATTCGATCTCGTCGGTGACGACGGAGGCCTTGCCGCTGGCGATGCCCTTGAACAGGTCGGCATCCGGCACGAAGGCGATGCGCTGCCGCCAGGGCCGGTATTTTGGCGTGAAGTGGGTCTCGACGTCGTAGTCGGGACCGAGCACGGCGCTGATCTGGCCGATCAGCTCCTTCTTCACCTGCTCGGGCTTGGACACGCAAAGCTTGGTGAACGCATCCTGCTCGAACAGGATCTTGCGCCGCACGATCTCATGGATCCAGGCTTCGTCGACCTGCAGCCGGCGCAATTCTTCCGCGATCTCTATGGCGTTGCGGCCGAGGCGGAAGTAAGTCGGCGAGCGTTGCAGCATGGTGACATGGGCGCAATTGTCGGCGATGTTCGGCACCAGCGTTGCCGCGGTCGCGCCCGAGCCGATCACGACGACCTTCTTGTTCGTGAGATCGATATCGTCTGGCCATGTCTGCGGATGGACGATGCGGCCCTTGAAGCGGTCCATGCCCTTCCATTCCGGCGTGTAGCCTTCGGAATGGCGGTAATAGCCCTGGCACATCCAGAGGAAGTTCGCCGTGAACGTCCTGGGCTCGCCGGTGTCGGTCGTCACCGCCTCGATAGTCCAGAGATTCTGCTCGCTCGACCAGCTCGCGGAGTTGATCTTGTGCTTGTAGCGGATATGCCGCGCGATATCGTTGTCGTCGATCACCTCCTTCATATAGGAGAGGATCTCCTCCGCGGTCGCAATCGGCGGGCCGACCCAAGGCTTGAAGCTGTAGCCAAAGGTATGGAGATCACTGTCGGAGCGAATGCCGGGATAGCGATGCGTGCTCCAGGTGCCGCCGAATGTTTCCTGTGTCTCCAGGATGACGTAGCTCGTGCCCGGAAGCTGCTTCTGGATGTGATAGGCGCTACCGATGCCGGAGATGCCGGCGCCGACGATCAGCACGTCGAAATGTTCAGAAGCCTGTTTGGCCGTGGCGTGACTGCGAACAGCGACATTCATTGTTGCTTCTATGCCTTGCTTGTCTTTATGGCCGTCCTTGATTGAACGACGCGTTTCCTCCGCGACGAGCATGATCACCCGCCGCGCCTCCGCTTCAAAATGACATAGATCAAGTTGCGGTCAAATCACAGTGCCGCACCCCAGCTCCGCGCGGTCTGCAAGATCCAATCGCGATAGAGCGTCAGCGGCGTCACGCCGGTCAAGCCGCCGCAACCGTCGGCGCCGTTCGGTCCTGTCGACCAGCTGATGAGGCCGACGAGCACGGGACCGTTCGACCTGTCCTCGAACACGGGGCCGCCGGAATCGCCGGTGCAGGCGCCAATTCCGTCGCGAACACCGTTGGTTACGGGATCGACCAGACGAATCTGGAGTGTGCCGGGCTGCCCGGTTGCAACGAGGCCGGCCACGCGCGTGGCGCCGCCGCTCTTGCCGTCACCGCGAACCGTGACGCCGATGCCGGCGATGACGAAGCGGCTGCCGACCTGAATTGGAATCGTGGGCATGCCGACCGCCGTCGTGGATTTTCCCTTCGGTGGAATTTCCAATTGCAGCAGCGCCACGTCGGCGGTGGCACGATGCGCCTGCATCGCCTGCATGTTGAAGTTCGGATGGATCGCGACGGTGCGAACGTTCAGCAATTGCGGTTGGCCGTCGCTGCCGCGATCGACGACCTTGTAGTCCGCACCAGGCTGCACGCAATGGGCGACCGTCAACACCAGCCTCGGGGCGATCAGGCTGCCCGTGCAGAAATTGCCGCGCGAGCCGACGATGGTGACGACGGCGCGGGCGACGCCATCGGCCTGCGGCGTGCCGCCGCCGACAATGGCGCGGGCGGGCGTCGCGAGCAGCAGCGCTGCTGCGATGAAGGTGGCAAGCTTCGTCATGGGAACACGCATCGGCATCGGTGAAGGGGGCGATTGCTTCGGACTGGCTCTTGCCGATAGCGCATGCTAGCCCTCTTGGAAAGGAATTGACGAGGGCAGGACATTGGCGATCGAGGCGGTGATCTTTGATTTTGGCGGCGTGCTGACGAGCTCGCCGTTCGAGGCGTTCACGCGGTTCGAGACCGAACGCGGCCTGCCCGCCGATATCATCCGGCGCACCAACGCCGCCAATCATCTGGAAAACGCCTGGGCCAGGTTCGAGCGGGCCGAGGTCGACATCGAGACGTTCGACGAATTGTTCGCCGCCGAATCGCTCGCGCTCGGCGCGGAGGTGCGCGGCCGTGACGTGCTGCCGCTGCTGCAGGGCGATCTCCGCCCGGAGATGGTCGAGGCCCTGAAACGCATCAAGGCGCAATTCAAGACCGGCTGCATCACCAACAATCTGCCGGCCAACGCCATCGGCAGCATGACCGGGCGCTCGCTTTACATTGCCGAGGTCATGGTGCTGTTCGACCACGTGATCGAATCCGCCAAGATCGGGCTGCGCAAGCCGGACCCACGCATCTACCAGATGATGGTCGAGACGCTGAAGGTCGATCCGAACGATTGCGTCTATCTCGACGATCTCGGCGTCAATTTGAAGCCGGCGCGTCAGATGGGCATGACCACGATCAAGGTGACGAGCGGCGCGCAGGCGATCGCGGAGCTCGAGAAGGCGACGGGGCTGAAGCTGGGGTAGGCTTCAACGACGGGCTCATACGTAGCCCGCATGGAGCGTAGCGCAATGCGGGACCAGCGGCCCCGGACTACGCTTCGCGTCATCCGGGCTACGGCCGAGCAACCCGCTCCGGAAACGCTGCCGCCAGCGCTGCACGATCCGGCTTCAAGACGCCGCGCTCGGTGATGAGACCGGTGACGAGACGCGCCGGCGTCACGTCGAAGGCGTAGTTCGCGACCGGCGAGCTCTCGGGCACGATGCGCACCGTCTCCAGCCGTCCGTCCGCGGTGCGGCCGGTCATGTCGGTGACCTCAACGCCGCTGCGCTGCTCGATCGGGATGTCGCGGATGCCGTCATGAACGGTGAAATCGATCGTCGGCGACGGCAGCGCCACGTAGAACGGCACGCCATTGTCGTGCGCGGCGAGCGCCTTCAGGTAAGTGCCGATCTTGTTGCAGACATCGCCATTGGCGGCGACGCGGTCGGTGCCGACGATGGCGAGATCGACCATGCCATGCTGCATCAGGTGCCCGCCGGTATTGTCCGGGATCACCGTGTGCGGCACGCCGTGATGGCCGAGCTCCCAGGCGGTGAGAGAGGCGCCCTGGTTGCGCGGACGCGTCTCGTCGACCCAGACATGGACCTTGATGCCGCGCTCGTGCGCGAGATAGATCGGCGCCGTCGCCGTGCCCCAGTCGACGGTGGCAAGCCAGCCGGCGTTGCAATGGGTCAGCACGTTGACCACTTCGCCCGGCTTCTTCGCCGCGATCGCCTCGATCAGCTCAAGGCCGTTGCCGGCGATGCCGCGATTGATCTCGACGTCCTGCTCGGCGATCTCGTCGGCACGCGCATAGGCCGCTTCTGCCCGCTCCACCGGATCGATCGGCGCGAGCGCCGTGCGCATCTCGTCCAGCGCCCATTTCAGATTGATCGCGGTCGGCCGCGCCACGACCAGCGTGTCATAGGCGCGCTGCAGCCCGGCGTCGGAGGCGTCCTCGCGCATCGCGAGCGCCATGCCGTAGGCGGCGGTGGCGCCGATCAGCGGCGCGCCGCGCACCAGCATGTCGCTGATGGCAACGGCCGCATCTTCACATGAGGTCAGCCGCGCAACGACGAATTCATGCGGCAGCCGGCGCTGATCGATCGCGCCGACCGACCAGCCGTCGTGCTCGCGCCAGATGCTGCGGAAATGCTTGCCGTCGACCTTCATGGCATTCTGCCTTTTCGTACAGTGTCTTGCGTCTCACGCCCGCAGGATGCGCCCGGCCACAGCATCGAGCTTCTTCAGGAGCTCTGGATCGCGCGCCTCGGGCGCCGTGATCAGCGCGCTGTCGAGCGCACGGTCCGAACCGATCGGGCACGGCTCGTGCTCACGCGGAAAATCCTTGGCCAGCCGCGCCACCAGCGCTTTCGCCTTGTCGGCGTTCGAGTTCAGCACGCGGATGATGTCCTGCACGGTGACCGCATCGTGGTCGGGATGCCAGCAGTCGAAATCCGTCACCATCGCGACGGTGGCGTAGCAGATCTCCGCCTCACGCGCGAGTTTCGCTTCGGGCATGTTGGTCATGCCGATCACGGAATAGCCAAGCGTCTTGTAGGTCATGCTTTCCGCGTAGGTGGAGAATTGCGGCCCTTCCATGCAGACATAGGTGCCGCCGCGCGCGATCGCGATGCCTTCCGCTTCCGCGGCTGCCGCCAGATGGATGCGCAGCCGCGGTGAAACCGGGTGCGCCATCGATACATGCGCAACGCAGCCGCGACCGAAGAACGAGCTCTCGCGCTTGTGCGTGCGGTCGACGAACTGGTCGACGAGAACGAAGGTGCCGGGCGGCAGTTCCTCCTTGAAGGAGCCGCAGGCCGAGAGCGAGATCAGGTCGGTGACGCCGGCGCGCTTCAGCACGTCGATGTTGGCGCGATAGTTGATGTCGGAGGGGGACAGCCGATGCCCCTTGTCATGCCGCGGCAGGAACACGATCGGCAGGCCGGCGATGGAGCCGCGCCGCAAGGGCGCAGACGGCTCGCCCCAAGGGCTCTTGATCACCTCTTCGCGCGCGCCCTCGAGACCGGGCAGGTCATAGATGCCCGAGCCGCCGATGATGCCCAATACCGCCTGCGTCATGCCTGCTCCACCCTGTCCGTCAAATGTGACATGGTTAAGCTATGCCAGTTTTGCGGCAGATTTGGAACGGGAGATCGTCTCGATGAGCCTCATTGCGAGGAGCGCAGCGACGAAGCAATCCAGACCGCCACCTCGGAGACAGGCTGGATTGCTTCGCTTCGCTCGCAATTGTGCATGTTCACTAATTCGCTGATTGGATCGCTCCAGCGGAGGAACGATCCGATGCGAGACAACAGCTATGACCGAACGGTTGAACGCAACTATCTGCAGAAGTGGCGTTTTCTGATTTCGGAGTATGAGGCGGTGAAGGCTGGCCGATCGCCGCTGTTCAAGCGGGTCGGCGACTTCTACCGGCACCACGGGACCTGCTCGCAGACGTTCCGCAAGTATTACAATCGCTATCTGCAGAGCGGCGAGGAAGCGGATCTGCTGCCGCGGCGGCGCGGCCCGAAGTGGCGGGAGCGACGCGAGCCGGAAGGGATCGAGACGGAGATTGTCGCCCATCGCAAGCGGGGGATGAACCGTTATGAGATTCATGCCGTCTTGCGCGAAACGCGCGACACGGTACCTTCGCCGATCACGATCTACCGGGTGCTGAAACGCTACCGCCTGAACCGCCGCACGCCGGCGATGCGTGAGGAGAAACGCCGTATTATCAAGGACAAGCTCGGAGAGCTGGGCCACGTCGATCTGCATCAATTGCCGCGCGATATGTTCCTCGCGCCACCCCCGGTCACGGCCTACATCATCAGCTTGATCGACAGCTGCACGCGTCTGGCCTGGGCAGAGGTCCTGACATCCAAGAAGGCGCTGCCGGTCATGTTCAAGACCCTGAAGATGATCAACACCCTCAACGTCACCTATGGGCTCGTCTTCCAGGAAATCCTGTCCGACAACGGCGCCGAGTTCGCCGCCCGCACCAAGCCGGGCGAGCATCCGTTCGAGGCCATGCTGCTCGAGCTCGGCATCAAACACCGCTACACCCGGCCCTATCGGCCGCAGACCAACGGTAAGGTCGAACGCTTCTGGCGCACCCTCGATGACGACGTCATCGACGGCGCGACCTTCGACAACCTCGACCACTTCGCCAATGAACTGTTCGAGTACCTCGTTTACTACAACAACCACAGACCCCATCAGGCCTTGGCAGGACAAACCCCCAAGGCCTTCGCCGCTACCAAGACCACCGCGATCCAATCAGCGAATTAGTGAACATCGACAGCAATGACGGAGGAGAGAGTCGGATTAGGCCGCGGTCGCCGGCTGCAGCTGGGTCGCCACCATCCGCTCCAGCGTCTCGACGGACTGGAAATTCTCCGGTGTGATCTCGGACTGCGGGATGGTGAAGTCGAATTCGGCCTCGACCCCGAGCATGAGATTGACCATGTCCATCGAGGTCAGGCCGATATCGACGAGCTTGGCCGAAGCCGTAACGTCTGCGGTGAGCGAATTCTGTTCGAGGATGCCCTTCACCAGCTTGGTGATGCGATTGCGCAAATCGGTATCGAAGGCCTGCATCGGCAAAATTCCCATCTGTTGATCGGGGGCGGACCGGACTACCGGCTACGATGGGCGCGGCCTGCCGGTCCTGCAATGGGCGGCACCAATACTTCGCGTTTCTTAGTAAACGATGACTCAGATTGTCCGGAATCCAGGCTTCTTCCAGAGTCCTAACGCGATGCCGGAAAATCCGGTGATGCGAACAACCGGCCCTTAACTGTTCGTTCGGAATTGGGTTTTGTTTACCCTCTATTTCATCGACGAATTTGAATTAAATCCGTAGCCTCGTCCCACAAGCAAAGATCGCCGGAGGATCGCTTCAAGCGGCATCGCAAATGATGCCGGCGATCTCGAACGGCAAACCGGAGGCGGACGAGTATGAACGTGCGTGAAGCAGTCCTCACTGTCGACGAAATGCAGACGAGCTTTCTCGAGCAGGGTCCTTCCCTGATCGAGCGCGCCGTCCGGACCGCCGCAGCGGCCGCGGCCGACGCTGACGGGGTCGATCGCGACGCCCGCTTCCCGCATAAGGCCTTCGATGTCGCGCGTGAGCAAAAGCTGCTCGGCGTGATGATTCCGGTCGAGTTCGGCGGCTTCGGCGCCTCGATCCACGACGTCACCGACATCTGCTACACGCTCGGACGCGCCTGCGCGTCCACGGCGATGATCTACGCGATGCACCAGACCAAGGTCGCCTGCGTCATCAGGCACGGCCATGGCATTCCCTGGATGGAGACCATGATGCGCCGGGTCGCGCGCGACCAGTGGCTGCTCGCCTCCTCCACCACCGAAGGCCAGAACGGCGGCAACATCCGCGCCAGCGCGGCCGCGGTCGACCATGCCGGCGACACCGTCTCGCTGGTGCGCGACGCCACCGTGATCTCCTACGGCGCCGAAGCCGATGGCCTCGTCACCATCGCCCGCCGCGCCACCGACGCCGCCGCCTCCGACCAGGTGCTGCTGGCGCTCGCCAAGGACGATTATTCGCTGAAGCGGACGCTGGGCTGGGAAACGCTCGGCATGCGCGGCACCTGCTCGACCGGGTTCGAGCTGAAGGTCGACTGTCCCGCCGACCGCGTCTTCCCGGAATCCTATGACAAGATCCACGCCCAGACCATGACGCCGTTCGCGCATCTGTGCTGGTCGTCGGCCTGGGCCGGCATCGCCGCTGCGGCGGTGACGCGCGCGCAGGCCTTCATCCGCAAGGCGGCGCGCTCGTCCGGGGGACAGATGCCCCCGGCCGCGGCGCACTTCACCGCCGCCAAGATGTCGCTGGCCAAGCTGCGCGCGCTGATCGCCGCCAATATCGACGCTTTCGCCCGCGTCGAGCATGACGAGCGCGCGCTGACCTCGCTCGACTTCCAGTCCTCGATCACGCTCTTGAAGGTACAGGCCTCCGAGCTCGCGGTCGAGACCGTGATGCACGCGATGCGCACCGCGGGACTTGCCGGCTACCGCAACGACGGCGAGTTCACCATGGGCCGTCATCTCCGCGACGTGCTGTCGTCGCCGATCATGATCAACAACGACCGGATCCTGGCCAACGCCGCGACATCGACATTGATGAGCGGCGTGCCGACGAGCCTTCGCGACTGACGTGCCTCCGCGACCGCTTCAACAAGAACAATTTTGAGATAGCAGGACATCGAACCATGAATATTGCCGTCCTCCCCAATTCGCCCGATACCGCGCCGAAGATGAGCGATCCGCTCGATCATCTCGCCGACAAGCTGTTCCACCGCATGGGCGCCGACGGCGTCTATGCCCGCACCGCCCTCTATGAGGGTATCGTCGAGAAGCTCGCCGCGCTGATCACGGGCCATCGCGAGGCCGGCACCGAGGTGATGCGCTTCCCGCCGGTGATGAGCCGGGCGCAGCTGGAGAAGTCCGGCTATCTCAAGAGCTTTCCGAACCTGCTCGGCTGCGTCTGCGGCCTGCACGGCACCGAACGCGAGATCAACGCCGCGGTGAGCCGCTTCGATGCCGGCGGCGACTGGACGACCTCGTTGTCGCCGGCCGATCTCGTGCTGTCACCAGCCGCCTGTTATCCGGTCTACCCGATCGCGGCGAGCCGTGGCCAATTACCGAAGGGCGGCCTGCGCTTCGACGTTGCCGCCGATTGCTTCCGCCGCGAGCCGTCGAAGCATCTCGACCGGCTGCAATCGTTCCGCATGCGCGAATATGTCTGCATCGGCAGCCCCGACGACGTCGCCGATTTCCGCGAGCGCTGGATGGCTCGCGCGCAGAAGATCGCGACCGATCTCGGCCTCACCTTCCGCGTCGACTATGCCAGCGATCCGTTCTTCGGCCGGGTCGGCCAGATGAAAGCGGTGAGCCAGAAGCAGCAGCAGCTCAAGTTCGAGCTGCTGATCCCGCTGCGCTCTGAAGAGCAGCCGACGGCCTGCATGAGCTTCAACTATCACCGCGAGCATTTCGGCACGACCTGGGGAATCCAGGACGCCGATGGCGAGCCGGCCCATACCGGCTGCGTTGCCTTCGGCATGGACCGCCTGGCCGTCGCCATGTTCCACACCCACGGCACCGATCTTTCCGCCTGGCCCGCCAAGGTGCGGGACGTCCTGGGCCTGCAGCCGCCTGTCGCGGCCGAGGCCCATGGCGAAGGCTGGCGCTAGAGCATGATCCGGAAAAGTGCGAAGCGGTTTTCCGAAAAGATCATGCTGAAACGATAGACCTCACGAGGCCGGCCATTTCCACGGGCAAGACGAGCGTGATCCATACCAAGGTCCGATGCCGCGAGATCACCGAGTCCGACGTCGATAAGATCGCGGACTTGCTGACGCGCGGCTTCGTCGGCCGTTCACGCGACTACTGGATTCAGGGCCTGCGCCGGCAGGCCTTCCGGACCGTGCCGGAGGGCTATCCGCGCTTCGGCTACATGCTCGACGACGACGGCACGCCGGTCGGCGTGCTGCTCTTGATCTACACCTCACGCAAGGAGGGCGAAGAGACCGCCATCCGTTGCAATCTGTCGAGCTGGTATGTCGACCCGGCCTACCGCAACTACGCTCCGCTGCTGACCAAGATCGCCCAGCGTCACAAGCACGTCACTTATTTCAACATCAGTCCCGCGCCGTGGACCTGGCCGATCATCGAGACGCAGGGCTTTCGCGCCTATTGCCACGGCATATTCTTCTCCGTCCCTGCGCTGGCGCGTGTCCCGCGCTCGAACGAGATCGAGGTCATTCCGCCGCACGCCAAGGAGATCAAGGGCCTCTCCGAGGCGGAGACCGAGCTTTTGACGCGACATGCGCGGTACAATTGCCTCAGCCTCGTCTGTCGCACGCCGAAGGGAACGTTCCCCTTCATCCTGCAACCGGTGCGCATCCGCCGCGGTTTCATCGCACCGCCCGCCATGAAGCTGATCTATTGCCGGAGCGCCGCAGAATATGCCGAATGCGCCGGCCGCATCGGACGGCTGCTGCTGCGGCTCGGCAAGATCGCGGTGGCCGTCGACGCCAACGGACCGGTTCCCGGCCTCGTCGGCATCTACACCGAGCGGCGCGGCCGGAAATACTTCAGGGGCCCGCACCAGCCACAGCTCGGCGACCTCACCGATACGGAGCTCGTGCTATACGGGCCGTAATTTGGACCCACAGCCAGCGTTCCAGCACCGTCATCTGAGGTGCTCGCCGCGCGCAGCGTGGTGAGCCTCGAAGGATGACGGTGAAAAGTCGGTGCCTGAGGTTGGGCTTCACCATTGCACGTCGCGACGCTCACATCTCTTCATCGCCGGTCACGCTCCGTAAACTACGGCGCTTAAGGGAATTTTCCGGCCTCTTCGCTAGCCTCGGCGGCTGAATTAGGTTGCATTAAGTCTATTGCCGGCCGAGGCCCCGCCGACCCCATGATGTCGACCCGCGACAGCGAGCTTGGTACAGGCCGTGAGCAGGGCCCAGGCGCCCTGGTCGCGCTGAGCCAGCTTGCGCTCGACCACATGGAGCAGGGCGTCTGCGTCTATGATGCCGACAACCGGATCCTGCTGGCGAACCAGCGCTACCTGACGCTATTCGACATGTCGGCCGAAATCGTGCGGGTCGGCACCAGCTACCGCGAGGTGCTCGCGCACAGCGCGAGCCGCGGCAACTTTCCGCAAGACCAGCTCGACGTGTTGTATTCGATGCGGATGGCACAGATCGCCGCGGGCAAGCCGTTCCGCACCGAGCAGCGGCTGGCGAGCGGCCTCGTCATGTCGCTCGAGCTGAAGCCGCTCCCCGGCGGCGGCTGGATGACGATCTGCGATGACGTCACCCGCCTCGCCCGGCTCGAAGCGGAACTGCGCGTGCAGACCGAGCGCAGCCAGCACGCGCTCGCCAACATGTCGCACGGACTGATCATGTACGACGTCGGCAGCCGCGTCGTCGTCTGCAACGAACGGTTCCTGAATCTCTACAACCTCGATCCCGAGATCGTGAAGCCGGGCGCCGCGCATTCCACGGTGATCGAGCACTGGATGTCGCGCGGCAACCTGGCGGGCATGTCGGGCGACGAATTCTACCAGAGCCGGCTGGACGATGTGCGCAGCAGGAAGCCGAAGACGCTGCTGGTGATGCGCTACGACGGACGGATGGTGCAGGCGGTCTCCCGCTTCCTGCCCGACGGCGGCTGGGTCACGGTGCACGAGGACGTCACGGAGCGGCTGCAATACGAGGAAACGCTGCGGCAGCAGAATTTCATTCTCGATGCGGCGCTGGAGAACATGGCGCACGGGCTCGCCTTCTACGACAGCGACATGCGGCTTCGGGTCTGCAACACCACCTACCGCAAGATCTACCGGCTGTCGCCGGAGGAGACCCGGCCCGGCACCCATCTCGCCGAGCTGATCGAGCGATCGATGGCGAACGGCGCGTTCACCTCGGAAGACAGCGCGCAGCAGATCCTCGAAGCCGCCCGCGCGCGGATCGCGAATCGCGATTCCTCGCCGATGCGCCGGCGCATGTCCAACGACACCGTGATCTCGGTGCGCTATTGCGCGCTGACCGAAGGCGGCTTCGTCGCCACCTATGAGGACATCACCGAGCGCGAGCGCGCGATCGAGGAGCTGAGCGAGCAGCACCGCCGGTTCGACGCGGCCCTGAACAACATGAGCCAGGGCCTGTGCATGCTCGACGCCAGCCTGCGCGTGATCGTCTGCAACCGCCGCTACATCGAGATGTACGGACTGTCGCCGGAGACCGTGAGGCCAGGCGTCTCGATGCGGGAGATCATGGAGCACAGCTGCGAGCTCGGCATCCATCCGAACATGACCGGCGCCAAGCTCTATGCCGACTACGTCGAGAGGCTGCGCGAGGGCGAGCACACGCTGCACCGTCATTTGAACGACGGCCGCATCATCAAGCTCAATCACAAGCGCATGGAGCATGGCGGCTGGGTCGTGACCTATGAGGACGTCACCGAGCGCCATAAGGCCCAGGCCCGGGTGGCGCACATGGCGCGGCACGATTCGCTCACCGACCTGCCCAACCGCACGCTGTTCCGCGAGAAGATGGGCGAGGGCCTGAACCACGTCGCGATCGCCGGCGGCGCCATGGCGGTGCTGTACTTCGACCTCGATAATTTCAAGACCGTCAACGACCGCCTCGGCCATGCTGCCGGCGACCGCCTGCTGCGCTGGGTCGCGGCGCGCCTGAAGGAGAATGTCGGCGAGCACGACACCGTCGCGCGGCTTGGCGGCGACGAGTTCGCCGTGCTCCAGCGCGGGCCACAGCCGCAATCGGCAGAGGCGCTCGCCCGCCGTCTGGTCGAGATCATCGGTCATCCGCCGCCGCTGGAAAGCCAGTCGATCCATGTCGGCGTCTCCGTCGGTATCGCGATCGCACCCGACCACGGGCTCGACGCCGATGAGCTGATGAAATGCGCCGACCTCGCGCTTTACCAGGCCAAGGCCAAGGGGCGCGGCGCCTATCAGCTGTTCGAGCCCGAGATGGAGGAACAGGCGCGCAGCCGGCACGCGCTGGAGCAGGACCTGGTCGGCGCGCTGGAAGGGCGTGAATTCCACCTGGTGTTCCAGCCGCAGATGCGGCTCGATTCCTCCGAGCTCACCGGCTTCGAGGCATTGCTGCGCTGGAAGCATCCCTCGCGCGGCTTCGTCTCACCGGCCGAGTTCATCCCGATTGCGGAGGAGAACGGGCTGATCGTTCCGATCGGCGAATGGGTGCTGCGCACGGCCTGCGCCGCCGCCGCGTCCTGGCCCGGCGTCACCGTCGCGGTGAACCTGTCTCCGGTGCAGTTCCGCTCCCGCGGGCTGGTGGCGATGGTCACGAGCGCGCTCGCGGAAGCCGGCCTGCCGCCGCAGCGGCTCGAGCTCGAGGTCACCGAGACGGCGCTGCTCGACGACAGCAAGGCGACGATCGACATCCTGCACCAGCTCCGCGCGCTCGGGGTGCGCGTCAGCCTCGACGATTTCGGGGTCGGCTATTCCTCGTTGAGCTACCTCCGCAAGTTTCCGTTCGACCGCATCAAGATCGACCGCTCCTTCGTCGGCACGCTCGGCGAAAGCCCGGAGAGCGTTGCCATCGTCAGGACGATCGCGAGCCTCGGCTCCGTGCTCGGCGTCGAGACCACGGCGGAGGGAGTGGAAACCGAGGAACAGCTCGACTTCGTCCGCGAATGCGGCTGCACCGCGGTGCAAGGCTATTATTTCGGCAAGCCGTGTCTCGCCTCGGAGGTCGGCCGCACCATCGAGACGCTGAACATGGTCCGGCGGGTGGCCTGAGCGCTTCGGCCGTTCAAATTCCGCCTCTCGGCACGCGGCCAAACGACCAATTGTCGCATATGTCGGCTCTGTCGACGTTACCTGACCGACTGCCGCGCAGCGATGCGCGCAATGCGCTTTTCTTCTCCGTCAAATTCAGGAACAATCGCCCTCACAAGAACGAGAGACGGCAGTCCCAAAGAGGCCGCCGCGAGGGAGGCTTTCGATGTCGGGATACGGGCTGAAGACGATTGCACTTGCCGCGGTGTACGCCGTCATGGGCGCATTGCTCTCCACGGCCGCCAATGCGCAGGACTACCCGACGAAGCCGATCACGCTGATCGTGCCCTGGCCGGCCGGCGGATCGACGGACATCTCGATGCGCGCGATCGCCGACAGCGCCTCGAAGGTGCTGGGGCAGCCGATCGTGATCGACAACAAGGCCGGCGGCGGCGGCACGGTCGGGCCGGCGACGATGGCGGCGGCGGCGAAGCCGGACGGCTATACCATCTCGCAGATCCCGATCACCGTGTTCCGCCTGCCGCTGATGCAGGAGGTGTCGTGGGATCCGGCAAAGGATTTCACCTATATCGTCCATCTCACCGGCTACACTTTCGGCGTGACCACCAGCGCGGATTCGCAGTTCAAGAGCTGGAAGGACGTGGTGGAGTTCGCAAAGGCGAATCCGGGCAAGGTGACCTACGCCACGCCCGGCGCCGGCACCTCGCTGCATATCGGCATGGAGCAGATCGCCGGGATGTCCGGCATCAAGCTGACGCAGGTCCCCTTCAAGGGCGGCGCGGAGACCAACGCCGCCGTGCTGGGGCAGCACACCATGCTGCAAGCGGACTCCACGGGATGGCGGCCGCTGGTCGACGCCGGCAAGCTGCGGCTCTTGATGGTGTGGACCGGCGCACGCTCGCCGAACTATCCCGACGTGCCGACGCTGAAGGAGCTCGGCTATCCCATGGTCTATGATTCCCCGTTCGGCATTGCGGGACCGAAAGGGATGGACCCCAAGATCGTCGCCAAGCTGCACGATGCCTTCAAGAAGGCGATCGAGGATCCCGCGGTGATCGCCACGCTCGCCAAATACGACATGGTGCCGAACTACAAGAACACCGAGGATTACAAGAAATTCGTCGTCGAGGTCACGGAGTCCGAGCGCAAGGTGATCGAGACCCTCGGGCTTGCGAAGAAATAGCTGGTCTCGCCGCAAATGCTGTCGTCATCCTGAGGTGCGAGCCGCACTTGCGGCTCGCCTCGAAGGATGGATCGGGGCACCGTCGCCCTTCGAGGGCTACGCTGCGCTCCGCCACCTCAGGACGACGGTGATCTCAAGGCGCTTCACATGAACAACGACACCCAAGTCAAGCTCCGCCTCAGCAACTCCGAGCTCTGGGGCGGGCTGATCGGGCTCGCGCTCGGCGGCTTCGTGATCTGGTCGGGCTTGAAGCTCAAGCTCGGCACCATCAACGATCCCGGCTCCGGCTATGTGCTGTTCTACACCGGCATCCTGATGTGCGTGTTCGCAAGCGCCATCATCGTCTCGGCGGTCACCGAGGGCGGGCCGACGCTGGCCTCGCGCTGGGAGAACGTGCGCTGGAGCAAGCCGCTTGTCCTCATCGCCTGCCTC
Source organism: Bradyrhizobium sp. CB1015 (assembly GCF_025200925.1). GTDB lineage: Bacteria > Pseudomonadota > Alphaproteobacteria > Rhizobiales > Xanthobacteraceae > Bradyrhizobium. The sequence continues at coordinate 8,308,890 of NZ_CP104174.1, forward strand.
ACCGCATTCGCCTTCGCGCTGGAGCCGCTGGGATTCCTGCTGTCGTCGATCCCGCTGATGCTGCTGCTGTTGCGGCTGATCGATCCGGTGCGCTGGACGCTGGCGATTCCGATCGCCGTGCTGGTGCCATCAGGCATGTGGTGGGTGCTCAAGCGGCTGCTGTTGATCCAGTTGCCGTCCGGCCTGTTCGGGATCGGCTGAACCCATGGATACGCTCGTCAACGTGGCACACGGATTCGGCGTCGCGCTGCTGCCGATCAACCTGCTCTACTGCTTCATCGGCGTCTTCATCGGCACGCTGGTCGGCGTGCTGCCCGGCATCGGCCCCATCTCGGCGATGTCGCTGCTGCTACCTGTGACGCTGTCGGGCACGCCGGAATCCGGCATCATCATGATGGCCGGCATCTATTACGGCTCGATGTATGGCGGCTCGACCACCTCGATCCTGGTCAACATCCCCGGCGAGGCCGCCTCGGTCGTCACCTGCATCGACGGCCATCAGATGGCGAAGCAGGGCCGCGCCGGCCCCGCGCTCGGCATCGCCGCGTTCGGCTCCTTCGTCGCCGGGACGTTTGCGCTAATTGCCTTGATGCTGGTGGCGCCGAAGCTTGCCAGCCTCGCCATTGCCTTCGGCCCCGCTGAATATTTCAGCCTGATGGTGCTCGGCCTCGTCGTGCTCACCTTTCTCACCCAGGGATCGATGCCGAAGGCGCTGCTGATGGCGTGCATCGGCGTCGTGCTCGGGCTGATCGGCCTCGACAGCATCACCGCGCAGCCGCGGCTGACCTTCGGCCGCATGGAGCTGATCGACGGCATCGGCCTCGTGCCCGTGGTGATGGGCCTGTTCGGCGTCGCCGAGGTGCTGCTCAACACCGAGCAGGCGATCAAGCGCGACATCATCAACACCAGGATCACTCATCTCCTGCCCAGCAAGGAGGACTGGAAGATGAGCGCAGGTCCGGTCGGCCGCGGCACCATCCTCGGCTTTTTCCTCGGCATCCTGCCGGGCGGCGGCGCTGTGGTGGCGTCATTCGCCTCCTACGCACTGGAGAAGCGGCTGTCGAAAAGGCCCGAGCGGTTCGGCCACGGCGCGATCGAGGGCGTCGCCGGCCCGGAATCGGCGAACAACGCCGCGGCGGGCGGCGCCTTCATTCCGCTGATGACGCTCGGCATTCCGCCGAACGTGGTGATGGCGCTGCTGCTGGGGGCATTCGTCATTCACGGCCTGCAGCCGGGGCCGCTGCTGATCACGCAAAACCCCGGCCTGTTCTGGGGCATCGTCGCCAGCATGTATATCGGCAACGTCATGCTGCTGATCCTGAACCTGCCGATGATCGGCATGTGGGTGCAGCTGCTCAAGCTGCCCTACAACATCCTGTTCCCCCTGATCATCCTGTTCACGATCCTCGGCGTCTACTGCTCCAGCAACAACGTGTTCGACGTCTACGTGATGATCGCGTTCGGGATCATCGGCTATTTCATGCGCAAGCTCGGCTACGAGCCGGCGCCGCTGGTGCTGGCCTTCGTGCTGGGTCCGATGATGGAGAACAATTTGCGCAAGTCGCTGATCCTGTCGCAGGGCGATCTCTGGACCTTCGTGCAGCGGCCGATCTCGGGCGCGTGTCTCGCGCTTGCCCTGGTGCTGCTGATCGCGCCGCTGCTGCCGTCGCTGCGCAAGAAGCGCGAACTGGTGGCGCTGGACGAGGGGGCGTAGCGTCGTAGGGTGGGTTTGCCCTGCAGATGCGCGAAGTGCGTCTGCTCGGCGTAACCCACCTCTTCTATCGCTGCGGATGAACAGCGGCGGGTTACGCCTTCGGCTAACCCACCCTACGATCTAGCTTGCCGCAGGCAGCGCGCTGTCCGACGGCGCGCCCCACGGGCGCTCCGCCGATGCCAGCCCGATCAGGCGGCCCTGGATGTAGTCGCAGCCCCAGTCGCGCAGCATGTTTGCGGCTTCGTCGTCCTGCACCCATTCGGCGACGGTCTTGATGTCGAGGCGGCGGGCGAGGTCGATCAGGGTCTGCACGAAGGCGCGGTCGTCGGCGGAACGGGTGATGTTCTGCACGAAGGCGCCGTCGATCTTGACGATATCCACGCCGAGCTTGCGCAAATTGCGGAACGAGGTGTAGCCGGCGCCGAAATCGTCGATGGCGATGCGGCTGCCGAAATGCTTGAGGCGGCTGACGAAGGCGCGAACCTCATCGATGTCCTGGATCGCGACCGTCTCGGTGATCTCGATGATCAGCCGCTCGGCGACACCGGGATGAGCCAGCATCAGCGATTCGATTCCCGCCCACCAATCCGGATCCATCGTCGTATCCGGCGAGATGTTGAGGCTGAGACGGATGTCGGGCGCCGCCGCGAGCTCGGCGACGACGAGCTCGAGCACGCGGTGATCGACCAGGCGGATCAGGCCGAGCCGTTCGGCGACCGGCACGATGTCGGGCGCGAGCAGCACCTGGCCGTCGCCCTGGTTCATCCGCACCAGGCATTCATGGAATGCGCGCTCGCGCGAGACAGCCGAGACGACGGGCTCATAGGCGAGCCTGATGCGGCGCTCGTTGAGCGCGGTGACGATCTCGTCCGTGACGCGAATGTTGACGCGGCGCTGTGCGTCGCGCGCGGCATCCGGACGCCACGCCGCGAACGAGCCGGCGCGGCGGCGCTTGGCGGCGTCCAGGGTTTCATGGGCGCGGTTGACGGCCTCGTCGGTGTTGCGCGCGTAGCGCGGCAGGCTGACCGCGCCGATCGACGCGGTGACCGAGACCGGACCGGATCTGGTCGGCACCACCTCGTCGCGGATACCGGCGAGGAAGCGCTCGGCGGCCACGTTCATGTCGTCGACGGTGCAGTTCTTCAGGATCAGGCCGAACTTGTTGCCGGAGAAGCGTCCGAGCACGTCGCCGCCGCGCAGGCGCGCGCGAATGCGCTTGGCGATGTCGAGGATCACGGCGTCGGCGACGTCGAAGCCGAAGGCATCGTTGACGCGGGCGAGATGATCGATGCCGACCAGCATGAAGGCGGCGGTCGAGCGGAAGCGGGTCGTCTCCTCGATCGCCTCGGCCAGCGCCGCAATCAGATGCGAGCGGTTGAGCTCGCCGGTCAGCGGATCGAGCCGGGCCAGCCTGCTCAATTCCTCGTCGCGGGCGTGGCGCTCATTGTTGATGCGGACGGAGCCGATCGCACGCGTGGGACGGCCGTCGGGACCTGCGAACCAGCGGCCGGTCTCCTCGATCCAGATCACAGGATCGGAGGCGCTCATGCGCACGCCGTACTCGACCCGGTAGGGGGTGCCGTCGGCGCCGTGCACCGGGGAGGTCAGCGCCAGCGCGGCCGTCCGCAGCGTTTGCGCGGGCTCGATCAGCTTGGCGAATTCGGCGCCGGTCGCGAGCCGCTCGGCGGGAATGCCGGGGAAGACGGCGCTGACCTGCTCACCCCAGACGATGGCATCGCTGGCGATGTCCCAGGCGAACACGGCCTGGCCGAGCGCGGCGAGGATGTCGGAGGCTTGCGGCAATGCAGGGGTCAAAGTCGCCTCGATTCGGGACAGTGGAGAAGTCCTGAGTCGGCACAGAATAGAGCCAGATTCGCCCCCGACCCTAGGCAAAGTTGATAAACAATTTGGAAACCACGTTTCCCTGGCGCGGGGAACCAAACCGGCGCGGCCGGCATAGGCCTTGCGAGTACAGGACTCGCACCGGCGCCCGCGTCCCGAAACGCGACAAGGCCGGATCAACGGTGATTGCGATGTTGGGTACTGATCGACCGGAAGCTGCGGCCAACGGCACAGGAACGGCCCTGGTGCCGCTGATGCCGACGTTGCGGTGGGTTCACAAGGCGCCGCTGCCGCGCCCGGATTCGAGCTTCGTCACACAACTCCTCGCTAATGCCGAATCTCTGCCCCAGACCAGCCGTTTCCGCCGCGCCTCTTCCGAAGATGCGCTGCTCGCCTATGGTAGCAAGCAACCGTTGCAAAGTGTCAGTTCGCGGACGCGGCAGGTGGCTTGAGGCCGATCAGCGCGGCGGCGTGTCGGAAGACGGCGGCGTGCCGTTCCCCGGCTGCAGCTGCGGCGAGGGAATTTCCGGCGAAGGCGGGCTCTGCGCCGGCTTTGGCGCCGGATGATCCATCAGCACGGATTCGGCGACGGATTGCGCGGTAGGGGCGGGCGGCGCCGCCGGTGCCGGCTGCGGCGCGATCACCGGCTCGAACTTGCGCTCGGACTCCACATCCTCGGCCGGCGCTTCGGCCCTGCGCTTGGCCTTGCGCGGCGCCGGCACCGTCGTTTCGGCGACATAGGTGACGCGGCGGCGCGTGCGCTGGGCAATGCCGCCGAGGAAGTCGGCCATCGCCAGCAGCACCAGCAGGAAATAGGTGGAGTTGCCGAATTTGGGCCACATCACGAATTCGGCGGCGGCCGCGCCGAAGATGATCAGCGACAGCAAATGATCCATCAGGAATTTCGAGCCCGGTCGCGCGCCCTTGACCACCTCGAGCAGCAGCAGGACGATGCCGAGCGCGAGCAGGAGATCGGCCAGCGTGACCGGCCAGGCCTCGCCCGTGAGCATCGGCACCTTGAACAGCACGTCCGAGAAGGACACGCTGGGCATCAGGAAGGCGATGATGTTGTACACCGCGAGCGGAATCAGAAGCAGCGGGAAACCGACCATCGGCGAGATGCCTTCTCGATCAAGATATCCGGACAGAACAATGCAGCGGCGAAGCATCTGCTCCGCCGCCGTCACCGTCTATCTCATGGGTTGGCGGAAATCGGGCGGGTCCGAACTCCCGCCCGGGAAAGATCCTGGTGTCAGGACTCTTTCTTCTTCAGGACCTGGCGGCCCTTGTACATGCCGGTCTTGAGGTCGAGATGGTGCGGACGACGGAGCTCGCCGGAGTCCTTGTCTTCGACATAGGTCGGCTTCTTGATGGCGTCCGCCGAGCGGCGCATGCCACGGCGCGACGGCGAGGTTTTTCTTCTCGGAACGGCCATTTCAATATCCTCTAGGGATTGGTGTCATCAGGGCATCGTCCGCGAAGGGACGGCTCAGCACCCGCAATACGAGGCGAGCTGAATGCCGATCAAGGCCGCGCTTATAGAGGAAGGCTGGCCGTAAAGCTAGGCTCTTGGGCCGGAAAATACGCCCGGAACGGGCCAAAAATCAGCGATTTTCGCGCCAACAGGTCGCAAGCGAGCTCGCCTGCCCTCGCGCCATATAGGTAGCTGCCAGCCGCCGGACGCCCGGTCCGGGGGTCCGGGCGCTGCGTTTGACCGGATTCGGCAGGACCGAGGCCAGAAGTGCCGCCTCGCGGGGCGAGAGGCTTTCGGCCGACTTGCCGAAGGCATAGGCGCTGGCCGCCTCAACCCCGAACTGCCCCTGCGGGCCGAGCTCGGCGATGTTGAGGTAGATTTCGAGAATCCGCTGCTTGGGCAGGACGAGGTCGATCCAAAGCGCCAGCGGGAATTCGAGCGCCTTGCGGACGAAATCGCGCCCCTGCCACAGGAACAGGTTCTTCGCGACCTGCTGGGTGATGGTTGAGGCGCCCCGGAAGGCAGTGCCGTCCTCCCTGGCGTCGTCGATCGCCTCGCGCAGCGCGCCCCAATCGATGCCGTGATGCTTGCAGAAATGGGCATCCTCGGCCGCCACCACCGCGCGCGGCAGAGAGGGCGACATATCAGCCAGATCGATCCACTCCCGCTGCATCGGCGCGCCGCGCAAGCTGCGCCAGGCCATCGGCGTCGAAACAGGGTGGCCGGCGCGGTAGAACGGCGCGATCACATAGGGCGCGAGGACCACGACCGCGAGCACCACCAGCAGGATTTTGACGATGCGCAAATCGACCTTTCCGGTGCAAACTAAAGAGCGGCCACGGGCTGGAGCATTAAGTCTGTGATAATTCGGGCCTTTTCCAGCACTTTTTAGGCCTTCCAAACGATTGACTGGGGCGGGCGCATAAAGGATTGTCCCGCCGAATTTTAGTTCTGGAGCCCCTCTTGATGACCGGCACGTCCCCGTCCGATTTCGCCAAACGTCTGGACAAGACCGCTGATGACACCGAAGCCCTGCTCGGGCGCCTGCTGTCGGACGACATCCTGCACGACGAAATCGCCCGGCCCAAGCGACTGATGGACGCAATGCGCTATTCGAGCCTGAACGGCGGCAAGCGCCTGCGGCCGTTCCTGGTGGTGGAGAGCGCCGCCGTGTTCGGCGTGCCGCGCGAGGCGGCCCTGCTCGTGGGCGCCGCGCTCGAATGCATCCATTGCTATTCGCTGATCCATGACGACCTGCCGGCGATGGACAATTCGGACCTGCGCCGCGGCCGCCCCACCCTGCACAAGCAGACCGACGACGCCACCGCTATCCTCGCCGGCGACGGCCTTCTGACGCTCGCCTTCGACATCATCACCCGCGACGAGGTCCATCGCGACTCCAATGTGCGGCTGCTCTTGACGCGCGCGCTGGCGCGCTGCGCCGGGATCGGCGGCATGGTCGGCGGCCAGATCCTCGATCTTGCCGGCGAAGGCCGCTTCGGCGGCAACGAGCCGATCGACGTCGCGCGTATCCAGCAGATGAAGACCGGCGCGCTGCTGCGCTACGGCTGCATCGCCGGCGCAATTCTCGGCCAGGCCTCGAAGGCGGAATATCAGGCGCTCGACGATTACGGCCGCGCGCTCGGCGAAGCCTTCCAGATCGCCGACGATCTGCTCGACGTCGAGGGCGATGCCGCCGCGCTCGGCAAGCCGGCCGGCGCCGACGCCGCGCTCGGCAAGACCACCTTCGTCACCCAGCTCGGGATCGAAGGCGCCAAGCAGCGCGTGCGCGACCTGCTCGCGCGCGCCGACAGCGCCGTCTCGATCTTCGGTGACCGCGCCGCCGTGCTGCAGGCCGCCGCGCGCTTCGTGGCCGAGCGGAAGAACTGAGTTTAGGCGTTCAGGGGAGCGGTGCCCCTTCAGTCGCAGACCTCGGCATTGGCATCGACGTGGGGGCCGCCGCCCCCGCGATAAACGAGGTGGCAGCCGCGCTTGACCGGCCGGCAAAGCAGAGTGTTACAAAAAATCTGACCGCTGCTGCCTGAGGCGCGGCCCGTGCCAGCGGCCGCAGCTGCACCGTAGCCGCCCGCTGCAGCACTGGCCTGCGGCCGCTGCCGTGCAGGGCGATCCTCGCCATCGTCGCGCCGCGAGGTCGCGGGCTTTGTCGCGGGCTTGGCGGCGCGCTTCTTCTCGCATTCATTGTCGGCGTTCAGAACATGGCCGTCGCCGCAAACGATCCTGGTGCACTTGTCGCCTTCGGCCTTGAAACCGTGCTCGCAGACCAGCGGGCAGACCCGCGACGGCTTGGCCTTGACCGCATCGAGCGCGTCGGTGCTCGCCACCTTCACGTCGAGCTTGGTGCCGGCATAGCGGTTGAACTGCGACAGCGACCGCTGCGAGGACGTATTCCAATTGCCGTCGGCCTGCCCGGAGAAGCAGCCGACGCGGCCGAGCTCGCTCTGCACCGAGCGGTTGAGATCGGCCGGCGCAATCGCCGGGGTCAGCGAGGCGACGTTGGTGCCGGCGGCGCTCGCGGCCGGCGCAGCGCTCGGCGCCGTAGCGGCGAGGTTGACGCGCTGCTGCTCGGCGGCGGCCGCCTGCTGCTGCGCCTGCTCCTTGGCCTTCTGCGCGGCAAGCTGCGCCTGCTCGGCGGCCTTCGCCTCGGCCGCGGCCTTGGCTTGCGCATCCTTCTGCGCGCCGAGCGCAGCAAGGCGGTCGCGCTCGGCCTCGGCCTGCTTGGCCTTCTCGATCGCCGCCGCATGCGCCTGCTCGGCGCCGATCTTCTCGAGCTGGAGCTTGGCGAGGCTCGCATAGAAACCGTCGGGATGCTGGGCGAGGAAGGCTTCCCACGCCGGCCGATTGCCGACCTGAAGCGCGAGCTCGTAGTCGCGGCGGATGTCGGCCTGAGGATTGGCCACGGGCGCTGCCGGCGCCAGCTTGACCGGCACCAGCGGCACGTCCTCGCCGCCGAGCGAGCCGTAGACGAACGGCTCCTGCTTGTTGCCGGTCGACTTCAGCACGTCGTCGCGCACGAAGCCGAAGGCGCGGCGGACGTCGAGGCCCGGCGTCGTCAGATGCTTCGACAGCGCGATGGTGAACGGGCTGTTGGCGCCGTCGCCGTCCTGCGCGGTGAAGCCGGCCTTGGCCGAATAGGCGATCAGCGTGTTGGGGCTGGTCGGCTCGACCTGGGCGAGGCCGCGGCCGATGCCGCGCGAGGCAATCGTGCGCTTCATCCTCTTGCTGAACGGATTGTCGCGGCAGGCATCGAGGATCACCAGACGCAACTGCTTGGCAGGCTCGACCGCGACCAGGACACGGTCGAGCGAGAGCGCCTCGTCATAGACGTCGGTGTCGCGCTCGAGCTTGGCATCCACCGGGATCAGATAGTTCGAGCCCTCGACCTCGATGCCGTGGCCGGCGTAGTAGACCACGGCGATATCGGCATCGCGGGTCGCGTCGGCGAAGTCGCGCAGCACGCGCCGCGTGTCCAGCGCCGACAGATCGTGCCGGGAATCGACGACGTCGAAGCCGGCCTCCTTCAGCGTCTTGGCCATGACCGACCCGTCATTGGCGGGATTGGCGAGCGAGGGCGCGTGCTGATAGGCCGAATTGGCGAGCACCAGCGCCACGCGCTTTCCGGCAAGAGCAGGCCCGGCGCCGAACATCAGGCCGAGCGCGACGAGAAGCGGACAAAGTCTGAGCAAGCTGCGCATGACACGACTTCCGATAGTTCCGGGCCGTTCGGCCCGTTGGGACCGCTTTAGCAACATCCACCGCCGACGCTTGTGATGGAGGTCACGAAGGGGGTCCCGACGACAGGCCGTACGCCTCTTTTGTTTGTCGCGCCGGCGCTGTCGCGGTTCGCCGACGAGCGGCGGTGCGGACCGGGTTCCGTCAGACAACCCCGATGTGCTCCCGATATTGCGGCAGATCGTCCGTAATTTCATGCCAGGGCGCCTTCGAGCCCACGAAAATATGGGCGCTCGGCCGGATCGAGGGGGCATCGACCAGGGTTCCCATGGCGACATGGACCCACTGTCCCTCCCGGACCCGGGAATAGAGCAGCGAGCCGCAGCGGCCACAATGCGCGTCATGGGTGGTATCGTCGCCGAAAATCATCCGGAGGTCGCCACCCCTGACAATGCGGAGCCTGTCCTGCCGGATGCCGGCGAACGGCTTGAAGGCGGCGCCGGTGGTGCGTCGGCAGTTCGAGCAGTGGCAGTTCATCGCATATGAGAACGCATCGGCCACCTCGAAGCGCACAGCGCGGCAATAGCATTCTCCGACAAGGATGCGAGCGTTCGAATTTTCTGATTCTGTCATCGTGACGCCTTCGCGCAAATCGCTGACACACCCATAGCGCATTTTGACGTGTATGACTAAGTTGGCCCGAAGCCATCATGCAAAGGAACGATCCATGAGCCAGGACCGGTCGAGCGTCGAAGCCGTCGTGCAATCCTATTTTGACGGACTTTACGAGGGCGACGCCGACAAGCTCGGCGCCATCTTCCATCCCTCCGCCGATCTGCGCTGGGTCGAGAAGGGCGAGCTCCAGGTTCTGACCGTGCCGGATTGGCTCGACCGCGTGCGCAAGCGCGCCTCCGCCAAGGCCGAAGGCAAGCCGCGCGAGGATTTCATCGTCACCATCGACCGTTCGGACGACAAGACCGCCTTCATCAAGGTGCGCTGCCAACTGCCGCCGCGCTATTTCACCGATTATCTGGTGGCGATGAAGCTTGCCGACGGCTGGCAGATCGTGTCGAAGTCTTATCGGTACGACCTGAAGGAGTGAAGGCAAGACCTTCCGCTGCCCGAATTCGGACGCACTCGCTATCCAATTCTCCGTCATTGCGAGCGCAGCTCTCGCCGCGTCATTGCGAGGAGCCCTTGCGACGAAGCAATCCGGAATCCCTCCGAGGAGATGGACTGGATTGCTTCGTCGCTTCGCTCCTCGCAATGACGACGCGGATGAAGCGAACGCTCCATCTCCCATCCCCGCTCGCCTGGAAATCACGATGCTACTCGATCGCCGCTCCCTGCTCGCCTCGCTCTGCTGGATGGCCGCCTCTCCCGTTCTGGCCGCGGACGCGCCGCCGGAACTCGAATCCTACGAGCGCGAGAGTGGCGGCCGGATCGGGGTCTACGCCGAAAACCTCGCGACCGGCAAGAAGCTCGCCTGGCGCGCCGACGAACGGTTCGTGATGTGCTCGACATTCAAGGCTTCGCTCGCGGCTAACGTGCTGGCGCGGGTCGATCGCGGCGAGGAGCAGCTCGCCGCCATGATCCCCTATGGCCAGGCGGATCTGCTGGAATACGCGCCGGTGGCGAGGGAAAATCTCGCGGCCGGCAAGATGTCGGTCGGCGAGATGTGCAAGGCCATCGTCGAGCTCAGCGACAACACCTGCGCCAATCTGCTGCTGGCGCGGATCGGCGGCCCCGCCGCGCTGACCGCATTCTGGCGGTCGCTCGGCGATACCACCTCGCGGCTCGACCACAACGAGCCCGAGCTCAACCGCTCGCAGCCGGGCGATCCCCGGGACACCACGACGCCGGCGGCGATGGCGGGAAATTTGCGGCGACTGGTCACGGGCGAGGCGCTGTCGCTTACCTCGCGTGCCCTGCTCACCGACTGGATGGTGAACTGCAAGACCGGCGCCAACCGGCTGCGTGGCGGACTCCCCGCAGGCTGGAAGATCGGCGACAAGACCGGCAACAACGGCAAGGACGCCTCGGGCGATATCGCGGTGGCCTGGCCGAAGCCGGATACGCCGATCCTGATCGCGGCCTATACCCAGGGCGGCACGCCGAGCGCGGCGCAGATCGCATCCGCGTTCGCACGGATTGGACGGATGGTGGCCGAACGGTTGGCGTGAGCCGCGCATTGACGTAGCCGTCGCTTCCGGGTCAAGACAGGCTCATCATGGAAGCGAAGTTTCAAACCTTTCTCATCCTGTTGGCCGTGCTGGCAGGCGTGGCACTGGCGGCACGACGCTTCAACGTCGCCCCTGCCATCCTGCTGATGCTGGCGGGCGTCGGCCTCGCTTTCGTGCCGGGCATGCCGTCGGTGGAGCTGCCGCCGGAGCTGGTGCTGCTGGTGGTGCTGCCACCACTGATTTACTCGGCAAGCGTCGCGATGAGCTGGCGCGAGTTCAAGAAAAACCTGCGTCCGATCGTGCTGCTCGCGGTCGGCGCGGTGATCTTCACCACGGCGATGGTGGCGGCCGCCACGCACTACATGATCGGCCTGCCCTGGACCGTCGGCTTCCTGCTCGGGGCCATCGTCGCGCCGCCCGACGTGGTGGCGCCACTCGCGATCGCGCGCCGGCTGAACATGCCGCGCCGCATCCTGGTCGTGCTCGAGGGCGAAGGTCTCGCCAATGACGCCACCGCACTGATCCTCTACCGCTTCGCGCTCGCCGCGATCATGGTCGGGCACTTCTCACTGCCGCTCGCGGCCGGTGAATTCCTCCTCATCGTCGCTGGCGAGATCGCCTTCGGCATCGGCGTCGGCTGGCTCTCCTTGCGCTTCCGCAAATGGTCCGGAGATCCGCAGGTCGAGCTGACGCTGTCGCTGATCACGCCCTATGTCTCCTACTGGCTGCCCGAGCATGTCGGCGGCTCCGGCGTGATCGCAACCGTCGCCTGCGGGCTCTATGTCAGCTGGAACGGCCCGTTGCTGATCTCCTCGGCGACGCGCCTGCAAGGCATCTTCTTCTGGGACCTCGTGATCTACCTGATCGAGGGCATGCTGTTCCTGCTCACCGGCTTCCAGATGCGCGCCCTCTACGAGAAATCGAAGACTTTTCCGCTCGACGACATTCTCATCGCAACCGCATTGGTCCTGGTGATCGTCGTGATCGCGCGTTTTGCCTGGCTCTATCCCGCGACCTATCTGCCGCGAATGCTGTCCAGGTCGCTCCGCGAGCAAGATCCGTCGCCGCCATGGCAATGGCCGTTCGTGCTCGCTTTCACCGGCGTGCGCGGCGCGGTGTCGCTGGCCGCCGCGCTGGCGCTGCCGTTCGCGCTGCCGGATGGGGAGGCGTTTCCGTATCGCGACCTGATCCTGTTCGTCGCCTTCGGTGTCATCTTCGTGACGCTGATCGGGGTCGGCCTGACGCTGCCGCGGGTCGTGCGTTGGCTCGGCGTCGCCGAAGCCGGTCGTTACGAGCATGCCGCCGAGCACGAAGCCGAGATCGCCGCGCGCCGTCAGGCGCTGGAGGCCGCGCTGAAATCACTCGACGCGCTCACTGCGGCAAAGGGCGTTTCCGACGAGGTGATGCGGCTGCTGCGCGCCCGCCACGACATCCGCGTCAACCAGCTCCCGGACTCGCTCGATCCCAACCACCACGACATCTCCGCCGCCGGCACCGCTCTGACCCGCGACCTGATCGCCGCCGAGCGCAAATTCATCCACAACCTCCTGCGCGACGGCCAGATCACCGACGAGACGCGGCGGCGGATCGAACGCGATCTGGACCTGGAGGAGGCGAGCCTGGCGAATAGGGAGTATCGGGGCGGACCGCTGTAGCGTTTTGTCATTGCGAGCCACCGGGCCAGCTACCGCTTCTCGCAAAACTCCCTCAGTGCTCCCGCAACGGCGCCCGCGACGGCATCCTGCCGCTCCGGCGAGTTCATCTCCATTTCCTCGTCGCGATTGATGATCGAGCCGGCCTCGAGCAGCACGGCGGCGCTCCGCGTGCGCGACAGCACGACCAGCCCGTCATAGCGGTAGACGCCGACATCCTTGTCGAGCAGCTGGCGCCGGTATCGGCCCATCACCGGCAGGGTGTACTGGCTGGCATAGTGCAGGCCCTGCTCCTTCAGCTGCTTGCCGATCATGCGGGCCAGCATCAGGCTGGTGGCAAAGTGCGGATTCTGCTGCGACACGAACAGCGAGTGGCCCGAAAAACGATCGCTGAAATTGCTCTTTGCGCCGTCGAATTCCCAGGTCTCGAGCAGCTTGTCCGGCACCGAATCATGATGGACCGACAGGAACAGATCGGCGCGGCCTTCGTTCGCAGCACCGACGCGCTTGAACAGGCTCGGCCGTGCCTTGCCGTCCGTGACGAGCAGGCGGGTTGCGGCAAAGCCCTCGGATTTCAGCTTGGCCGTGATGAGCCGTGCGAGGCGGAAGTTGAAGCCGAACTCCGGATCATTGCGGGCGCTCAACGCACCGTAGGAGTCCGGCGTGTGGCCGACATCCACGACGATCCGGAATTTAGGTATGTCGCATTTGGCTGGTGCGGACAACGGCTTCGGCCTGGGTCTTGCAATCTTTCGCACAGCAGCAGCGTCGACTGCATCGACGAGGACGAGCGACGACAGCAGGATCGACGCGACCAGCCCGGCGATGATGCTCCGCGGTTGCCCCAAGCGCTGCTCCGCTGCCGTGATCCGCGGGCGACGGACCCGCGATTTGGTTTCGGGAAGATTGGCGCGGCCGCGCGAGGACGTCAACGCGAGAACGGTTCGTGTCCCGGACGCGGCGCGGCATCGAATGACGCGACGCAGAGCCGGGACCCAGCTTGGTGCGAGAATCGGACGCGGCTCAGCGGCTTATCACTGCATGCTGCGCTGCGTCCGGGGCACGAGAGGGATCAAACCGGCCGCTCTCCCTTCACCGTCACGCGCGTGCCCGAGCGTGTGTGCGGCCAGTAGTCCCACATCGCGCGGTGCTGGGTGCAGCGGTTGTCCCAGAAGGCGATGGCGTTCTCGGTCCAGCGGAAGCGGCACTGGAACAGCGGGTTTTCGGCGTGCTGATAAAGATAGGCGAGCATCGCGTCGCTCTCGTCGCGCGGGATGCCGTTGATGTGGCGAGTGAAGCCGCGGTTGACGTAGAGCGCTTTCCTGCCGGTGACCGGATGCGTGCGCACGACGGGATGCTCGGCATGTGGATAAGAGGGACGATCGGCGACGCCATAATTGGCATAGAGCCCGCGATAGATCGGCTCGCCATCGTGCAGCGCCGTCAAGCCATCCAGATAGGCCTTCATACGCTCCGAGAGCGCCTCATAGGCCGCGTACATGTTGGCGAACAGCGTATCGCCGCCGCGCGGCGGGCATTGCTTGATGTAGAGGATCGAGCCCATCGGCGGCTCGAGATCGCAGGACACGTCGGAGTGCCAGCCCTCGCCATTGGCGCGCGGCGAGTTCTTGTCCGCATAGATCTTCATCAGGGCCGGGTCTTCGTCCTCGTGGGGAGCTGCGGGATGAAAATGCAGCTCGCCGAACTTGCGGCCGAAGGCGAGATGCTGCTGTGGCGTGATGTGCTGGTCACGGAAGAAGATGACGAGGTTCTCGGCGAGCGCGCGATGGATCTCGTCCATCTGCCGGTTGGAGCGGGCATCGTCGGAGACGAGCTTGCCGATATCGACGCCGGAGATTTCCGCGCCGATGATGGGGGTGAGCTTTTCGACGGCGATGGTCTCGTACGGCGCACCGTCTTCAGCGGTGTGGCGATAGCGCGGGCCCTGCTTGCCGGCGAGTGAGCTCATGGCGTGTCTCCCGATCGTTCTTGATTGGAAGCATGGTAGCGCGCAGTGATGGATGTGCAACCTGCACCGCAAACTCAGCTCGTCGTCCCGGGGCGCGCGGAGCGCGAGCTATGATGCGCATTGCGCATCTGAGGACCCATAACCACAGGATCAGGTTTGGCGAAGATTCGGAGTGACGGCCCGACATAACCACAAAGCCCGGTGGTCATGGGTCCCGGATCGGCGCGCGCTTGAGGCGCGCTTGTCCGGGACGACGGACGTGTGTGGAGCGTGAGCGGAGTAAAACTACTCCGCCGCAGGCGCCGGCACCTTGGCGCCCTGGCCGTAGCGCTGGTCGATGTAGTCGATCACCAGCGCCTTGAAGTCGGCGGAGATGGTCGGGCCGCGCAGCGTGCGGAACTTCTTGCCGTCGACGAAGACGGGCGCGGCCGGCGCTTCACCGGTGCCGGGCAGCGAGATGCCGATATTGGCGTGCTTGGATTCGCCGGGGCCGTTGACGATGCAGCCCATCACCGCGACGTTGAGCTCCTCGACGCCGGGATATTTCGTCTTCCAGGTCGGCATCTCGTCGCGGATGAAATCCTGGATCGAGCGGGCCAGCTCCTGGAACGTGGTCGAGGTGGTGCGGCCGCAGCCGGGGCAGGCCGCAACCAGCGGCACGAAGGTGCGGAAGCCCATGGTCTGCAACAGCTCCTGGCCGACCTGCACCTCGCGGGTGCGGTCGCCGCCGGGCTCGGGCGTCAGCGAAATGCGGATGGTGTCGCCGATGCCCTGCTGCAAGAGGATGCCGAGCGCGGCCGAGGACGCCACGATGCCCTTCGAGCCCATGCCGGCTTCGGTGAGGCCGAGATGGATGGCGTAGTCCGAACGCGCCGCAAGATCCTGGTAGACCGCTATCAGATCCTGCACCGCCGAGACCTTTGCGGAGAGGATGATGCGGTCCTTGGGCATGCCGAGCTCTTCGGCGCGCGCGGCCGAGAGCAGCGCCGACTGCACCATGGCCTCGCGCGTCACCGCGCGCACGTCGCGCGGGTTCGGCGAGGCGGCGTTCTCGTCCATCAGCTTGGTCAAGAGCTCCTGGTCGAGCGAGCCCCAATTGGCGCCGATGCGCACCGGCTTGTTGTTCTTGTTCGCGATCTCGATGATGTCGGCGAACTGGGTGTCGCGCTTGTCCTTGAAGCCGACATTGCCGGGATTGATGCGGTATTTGGCCAGCGCCTCGGCGCAGGCCGGATAGGCCGCGAGCAGCTTGTGACCGATATAGTGGAAGTCGCCGATCAGCGGCGTGGTGATGCCGCGCTTGGCGAGGCCGTCGCGGATGTGCGGAACGGCGGCCGCGGCCTCCTCGCGGTCCACGGTGATGCGGACCATTTCGGAGCCGGCGCGCGCGAGCGCTGCGACCTGGGCGATGGTGCTGTCGACATCGGCGGTGTCGGTGTTGGTCATCGACTGCACGACGATCGGCGCACCGCCACCAACGGCGACGTTGCCAACCTTGACCTGGGTGGTCCGATGCCGGGGCGCCGGGCCCGCGATATCTGAATCGAGAGGATTTTCGAGCTTGTTCATGGCGGTCCAAATATCAGGTTTTGGTGACGTTCAGCAATGCATCGCGCGGCGCCGCAGCCGTTTGGCTGGGACGGTTAACCAGAAAAAGCCCAGCAATTACAAGGACCGCTGCGGCCCCGAATGTCAGGCTGAGGGTGTCGTGCATGATGAAATAGCTACCCACCACGCCAAACAAAGGGGTGATGAAGGTAAAAGCGGACAATTTGCTGGCCGAATAGGCCTTCACCAGCGCGAACCAAAGCGTGAACGTGGTTCCCACCACCCAGATCGCCTGGAAAGCCATCAGGCCGAGCGAGAGCGGAGCCGGCATGTGCGTGATCGATTCGCCGAACAGCCAGGCCGCCAGCCCCAGGATCGGGACCGAGGTCGCGACCTGATATCCCAGCGCCTTCTCGGGCGCGGCGAAGCGCAGCCGTGTGCCCTTGGCAACCAGCGTCGTCGCGGCCCACAGCGCGGCACCCCCGACGATCAGGAGATCGCCGAGCAGAACCTGCGAATCGACATTGGGCTGAGGCACGCCGATCGCAAGCGCCACGCCGGCAAAGCTGATGGCGAGGCCCAGCCATTGCGAGCCGCCGAGACGCTCGCCGAGCACCTGATAGGAGCCGAGCGCAACGAAGAACGGCGCCGTGTAGAGGAAGACCACCGCACGGGAAGCAGAGGTGAGACGCAGCCCTTGGAAGATCAGCACGAATTCGATGCCGAACATCAGCCCGGCGATCAGGCCGGGCTTCCAGGTGCCGTCACGTTCGAAGAATTTGACGCCGCGAAGGGTGCCGATGAGGAACAGCACCGGCAGCGCGCCCATCGAGCGGATGGTGGCCTGGAGCATGGGCGGAATGTCCGGCAGCACCAGCTTCACCGCGATCTGGTTGAATCCCCAGGTCAGGCACAGCATGAGCATCAGGGCGATGGCGCCGGCACTGAGGGGACGACCGGCGGACGGTATGGCTTGAGGTGCGGACATTTCTTCCCAAAAATCCGGCTTTGCGCCGTTGTTGCTTCAAGACATTTTCTGACAATGGGTGCAGACGCCCGTGATCTCCACCACAGACAGCTTTGGTGCGAAGCCTGAGCTGCGCGCGGCGGCGTTGAGGTCCTTGGCGAAGGACGCCGAGGGGATCTCGCCGACCAGGCCGCAGCGCTCGCAGATCAGGAACGCCACCGCGGAGGTCGCATCGTGGTCGTGAGCGGCGCAGGCGAGATAGGCATTGCGGCTTTCGATTCGGTGCACGAGGCCGTTGGCCATCAGGAAATCGAGAGCGCGATAGACCGTGATCGGCGCCGGCCGCGCCATGGACTTGGCAAGCTCGTCGATGATCTCGTAGGCGCCGAGCGGACGGTGACTGGAGAGCAAAGCACCCAGCACCTGGCGGCGGATCGGCGTGAATTTCTGCGCGCGCTGCTCGCAGACCACCTCGGCATGCGCGAGCGCGTCCGCGGTGCAGCGGCCGTGATCATGGTCAGGCGCGGGGAATGCCGGCTTTGCGAGGCTCATGTACCCGTCTTCTAGCATTTCGGCGGGGGAACCCAAAGCACGACGAGCCACCCGGCTGCCAGCCATGCTCCTCCCGCGGGACAGCACCGCGCGACGGGGCCGTGAAAATAATCGTAAGCTTGCTTATTATATCCAAGCTTATTGGAGACGAAGCTCATGACCCGGGGGTCGGTCGACCAGAATTTCCTGTTCACGCTCGGTGAGCTCTACCGCCTCTTGCGCGTCTATGCCGACAAGGAGGCGTCGCGCTTCGGCATCACTCGGGCGCAATGGGCGGTGCTGGCCAAGGTGGAGCGCAGCGAGGGCATGAAGCAGTCGGAGCTCGCCGAGCTCATGGAGATGCAGCCGATCACGCTGACGCGCCTGATCGACAAGCTCTGCGACAACGACTGGATCGAGCGCCGCAGCGACGCTTCGGACCGCCGGGTCAAGCGCCTGCACCTCAAGAAAGCCGGGCGGCAATTGCTCGGCCGCATGAGCGGCCTGAGGTCGGAACTGACGGCTAACGCGCTCGACGGCATCAATCCGGCGGATGCGCACCGCCTCCTCACCCAACTCGAAACCATCAAGGAAAACGTGCGAACCGCGATCCAGACGTCCGGCGCGGAGCAAGCACGCAAGGAGCAGCGCTATGGCTGATCAGGTCATCAAGTTCCAGCCCGAGCAGAAGAGCGACGGCGGCAAGCCGACCAAGAAGGCCGGCACCGATCCGCGCCGCCGCCTGCTGGCGGGCCTGCGCCGCTATCGCCGATTCCTGCTCCTGGTCGTGCTGCCCATCGTGGTCGCCGTCGGCGGCCTCACCTTCTATCTGAACGGCGGCCGCTATGTCGGCACCGACGACGCCTATGTCGGCGCACAGAAGGTGCTGGTGACGCCCGACATCTCCGGCAAGATCGAGCAGGTCGTCGTCAGGGAGGGTCAGGTCGTCAAGCAGGGCGATGTGCTGTTCGAGATCGATCCCGTGCCGTTCCGCCTCGCGGTGGACGAGGCGAGGGCGCAGGTCATGCAGGCGCAGACGACCTATGACAATCTCCGCGCCAACATCAAGATTTATGGCGACATGCTCAATCTTGCGCAGCAGGGCGTGGAGCTGAAGCAGCGCGACGTCGAGCGCAAGCAGGCGCTGGTGAAGAACAGTTTCGGCTCGCAGCTCGACCTCGACAACGCCTCGAACGCGCTGGTCACCTCGGGCTCGATCGCGCAGTACGTGAAGCAGCAACTTTCCACGGCCAAGACGCAGCTGCTCGGCGACGCCGACCTGCCGCTGGAGAAATTCCCGCCTTACGCCCAGGCCAAGTCGAAGCTCGAAAATGCCGAGCGCAACCTCGACCACGCCGTAGTGCGCGCCCCGATGGGCGGCGTGGCGACGCAGGTCGAGCAGATCCAGCTCGGCCGCTACGTCGCTGCCGGCACGGCCGTGTTCTCCATCATCGACGTCGCCCATCCCTGGGTCGATGCCAATCCGAAGGAGAGCGACCTCACCTATGTCACCGAAGGCCAGGCGGTCACGCTCGAGGTCGACGCGTTCCCGAACCATGTCTTCAAGGGCAAGATCGGCTCGCTCTCGCCCGGCACCGGCGCGCAATTCGCAATCCTGCCGCCGCAAAATGCCACCGGCAATTTCGTCAAGGTGGTGCAGCGCGTACCGATCCGCATCTACTTCGACGAGACCGACAAACACGTGCGGAAGCTGAAAGCCGGCATGAGCGTCTACGCCACCATCGACACCGGCCATCGGCGCTCGCTTGCCGGCCTGCTCGGGCTGTCGGCGACCGCGGGCCAGGATAAAGACTAGGCCAAAGATCAAGAAAAAGACCAAGGACCGATCCGATGTCCGGCCCCAATGCCAGCCTGATGGTCCCCGGCCTGCGCCGGAACATGGTGACGATCTGCGCCATGACCGCGACCATCATGCAGGCGCTGGACACCACCATCGCCAACGTCGCGCTGCCCTACATGCAGGGCACGTTGTCGGCCTCGCAGGACCAGATCAACTGGGTGCTGACCTCCTACATCGTCGCCGCCGCGATCATGACGGCGCCGGTGGGCTGGATCGCCAACCGCTTCGGCCGCAAGCGCATCTTCGTGATCTGCGCGGCCGGGTTCACCATGGCGTCGGTGCTGTGCGGCCTTGCGCAGGACATCAACCAGATGGTGCTGTTCCGCCTGCTGCAAGGCGTGTTCGGCGCCGCCCTGGTGCCGCTGTCGCAATCGGTCATGCTCGACTATTACACGCTCCAGGAGCGTGCCAAGGCGATGTCGATCTGGGGCATGGGCGTGATGATGGGCCCGATCATGGGCCCCTCACTCGGGGCCTGGCTCACCGAAACCTATTCCTGGCACTGGGTGTTCTTCGTCAATCTGCCGTTCGGCGCGATCACCGTGCTCGGGCTGATCGTGTTCATGGACGAGACCGAGAAGAACCTCAGCCTCAGATTCGACTGGTTCGGTTTCGCCGCGCTGGCGGTGGCGATCGGCGCGCTGCAGCTCGCGCTCGACCGCGGCGAGCAATTGGGCTGGCTGGAATCGAACGAGATCCTCGCCGAGCTCATCGTCTCGGCCGTCGCGTTCTACTTCTTCCTCGCGCATTCCTTCACGACCTCGACCCCGTTCATCCGCTTCGCCCTGTTCCGGGACCGCAACTTCGTCACCGGCTGCCTGTTCATGATCGTGATGGGGCTCGTCCTGTTCTCGACCATGGCGCTGGCCTCGCCCTACATGCAGAACGTGATCGGCTATCCCATCATCCCCGCCGGCCTGCTGCTGGCGACCCGCGGCATCGGCACTTTCCTCGCCATGATGCTGGTCGGCCGCATGATGCGCTACGTCGAGGCGCGCACGCTGATCATCTCCGGCCTGACGCTGACGGCGGGCTCGCTGTTCCAGATGACCGGCTGGACCGACCTGACGCAGGTGCCGGAGATCGTCACCGTCAGCGTCATCCAGGGTTTTGGCTTCGGCCTCGTCTTCGTGCCGCTCTCGACCGTGGCGTTCCTGACGCTGTCGAACGAGCTGCGCACCGACGGCACCGCGATGCTGACCCTGATGCGCAACGTCGCGAGCTCGGTCGGCATTTCCGTCGTCATCGCCGAGCTGTCGCAGGGCACGCGGCGGACCTATGCGATCCTCTCCGAGCACGTCAACCCGTTCAATCACGCGCTACAGATGCCTGGTGTCAGCGGCCTGATCAATCTGTCCACCGACGCCGGCCGCGCCATGGCCGACCGGATGGTCAGCGTGCAGGCGCAGATCATCGCCTTCGCGCACGACTACCAGCTGGTGATGCTCTTCATCCTCTGCACCATCCCGCTCGCCCTGTTGATCGGCTCGACCAAGGCGACGCTGCGCAAGCAGGCGGCGGGGCCGGAGCATGCGGTGATGGAGTAGACGCGCTCGATCGACAATCTCCGCTGTCGTCCCGGACAAGCGTCAGCGCCGATCCGAGACCCATAGCCACCAGCAGATGTGGTTTCGGGCACCCGGAGTTATCACTTTCGCAACACGACTGCATTCCGGGAGTATGGGTCCCGGATCGGCGCGCGCTTTGGGCGCGCTTGTCCGGGACGACATCGGCATTGTAGCGCCGCCTACCCCAACAGCTCCTCGCAGCCCAAATCGTCCACGGCCGCAAACACCCGCTCCAGATTGTTCCACCAGATCAGCGGCGGGATGCTGATGCTCCACTGCCAGACCGGCCGCGTGATCTGCCAGAGCACTGCCCAGCGGTAGTCGCGATCGAGCGCGCCGCGGGTGTAGCCGGTGATGCCGCTCTCGATCAGCGCGTCGTGGTAGAGATTGAGCAGCAGCCGTTCGAGCGCCTGCCGTCGTTCCGGATACCAATGCATCGCCATCATGTAGGCGAGGTCGTGCGTCGGAACGTTGATGCTCCAAAGATCGAAATCGAAGATGCGCACGGTGTCAGCGACGCCCGCGCGCGGCAGCAGGAAATTCCAGACGTGGGCATCGCCATGCGTGATGCTGAGGTGGCGGCGTGAATGGTAACGCTGGGACAG
The DNA here is from genome assembly GCF_025200925.1 of Bradyrhizobium sp. CB1015. GTDB lineage: Bacteria > Pseudomonadota > Alphaproteobacteria > Rhizobiales > Xanthobacteraceae > Bradyrhizobium. The sequence continues at coordinate 8,330,494 of NZ_CP104174.1, forward strand.
CCGCTCCGACTGATCGATGAGCCGACGGTAGATAATCCGCCGCTCTTCGCTGAGGCGATCGCCGAGAAGATCGGCAAAGCGATCATAATGCCCCGCGAATGTCTCCATGCGCTCTGCGCTGTCCTCCGCGCTCGCCCAGGTGCCGACGGTGTCGCCGAGGCTCGGATGGTCCCACCAGGCCGCATGCCAGCGTGCCAGCATGGTAACAATGGCAAACGTCTGCTCGCGCGACGGCGGCACCGGCCAGGCCGTCGCGATCTCGTGGCTGTCGGTCAGATCCTCCAGCAACAGATGCCAGGCGAGGCTGTCCTCGTCGAAATGCCCGTCAAAGCAGCGCGGCACGAGTCCCGGCGGCATCTGCGGCACCAGCTGCGTGTAATAGTCCACCTCGCGCCGACCGCCATTGGCGAGGCGCTTGGCGAAAGCGACATTGGGAGTCTTGAGGATCAGCGACTGCGGAGCACCGGCGGATTCGCCGACATAGCGCAGGCCGAGCCTGACGATATGTGACACCACGGTGTCGCGCTTATGCAGCACCTTCGCTTCGCGCACGGCACCGGCGTCGAGCGCACCCGCCTTGCGCAGCGCGGCCGTCAGTCGGGCGGGCTCAACGACCGCCGGCAATTGTGGAGATGTCATGAACCACGATGCCCCTGTCCCGCGCCATACTGCACGATCACGTGCCCGGGCACCAGCGGCTGCCGCCGGCTCAGGCTGCGGCGGTCGAGTCGCGCACGGTCCGCACGACGACCGAACGCAGCTGCTCGAGATTGGCCGCCATCCCGGCGATCGCCTGCCTCACATCCGCGGCGCGCGCATTGACGGAGGCGGCATCGCGGCTGACGTCGCCGATCTTGGCCGAGACCTCCTGTGCGGCGGAGGCCGATTCGGAAATCGACCGCGTGATCTCCCGGGTCGCGGCATCCTGCTCTTCCATCGCGGCGGCAACCGAGGTCGCCACGCCATCGATCTCGACGATGTGGCTTCCCATGGCCTCGACGGCGTCGACCGCGGCCTGCGTCGAGGCCTGGATCTCGGCAATCAGCCGCCCGATCTCCTCGGTGGATTTTGCGGTCTGGTCGGACAGGGATTTCACTTCGGCGGCAACCACGGCGAAGCCGCGGCCGGCTTCGCCGGCGCGCGCCGCCTCGATCGTCGCGTTGAGAGCGAGGAGGTTGGTCTGGCCCGCAATGCCGCCGATGAGGTCGGAAACCTCCGCGATCTTCTTCACCGATCCGGCCAGCGCCTGAATGGTCGAACGCGCCTGCTCGCGGCCGGCGACCGCCGATTTGGTGACGGTGCTGGTCCGCGCGACCTGGCCCGCGATCTCGCGGATCGAGGCGCTCAATTCTTCGGCCGCAGCCGAGACGGCTTGCGAGCTGCCGAGCGCCTGCGTCGAGGCCGCCGCGACCGCCTGCGACTGCGCAGAGAGCGACTTTGCGATCTCCGACAGGCCGGAGGCGGCTTGCTCCACGCCCTGCGTCGCCGCAGTCGCGGTATCGACCGAGTGGCCGGTCTCGCGCTCGACCGTTTCCGCCATCTGGTGCAGGGCGGAGCGCTTTGCGAACGCCGCCGCCTGCTCCTGCCGCAACTGCTCCTCGCGCAAACGGGAATTCTCGACCGCCGCCTGCTTGAACACCACAAGCGCGCCCGCCATCGAGCCGACCTCGTCCCGGCGCTGCGCGAACGGAATGTCGGCGCCGAGATCGCCGGTCGCGAGCTTCTGCATTGTGTCCGTCATGCGCACGATCGGGCGCACCACGCCGAGGGCAACACCCAGCAGGCCGACGGTCACGAAGGCGAGGACGGCAATGGAGACGCCGAGGAGGATATAGAGCATCGCGCTGTCGCGGTCCGCGGCCAGCTTCTCCATCGCTGTATTCTGCTTGTTGGCACTGTCGACGATGCTGTCGATGACGGCGCGATGCGCGGTGTAGGCGTCCTTGAGCTGCGCATAGGCGCGCTCGGAAGCCGCAATGTCCTTCGCCTTGAGCGCCGCCAGGAGCTGATCCGACGCCTGCCAGAATTTCTGCACCTCCGCATCGGATTTCGACACCAGCGCGGTCTTGAGGTCGGCCGAGAGGCTGGACGAGACCCAGAACGCCTTGCGCTCGTCGTAATCCTTGCGGAGCTGGACCAGGCGCTCGCCATGGGCGGCCAGCTGGTCCGGCTCGCGCATCGCCAGCGTCCCCTCGAGATAGGCTTCGATGACATATTCCGGCGGCGGCAGGATGTCGGCGATGAGGTCGTTGCCGAGCTTGATGTCGGAATAGAGCGGACCGCCGACCTTGAGCTCTTTCAAGGCGTACAGGCTGGTCGAAACCAAAGCGGCAAAACCAATGGCGAGAACGATCCCAAACGCGACGATCGCAGAGGACAAGGACAGACGTAATTTCATGAAACAATCCAGGTCGGCGTCGAAACTGCCGCCACCCTAGACCAATACGGTAAATACGGGATTGATTCGCGCGGGAATTGTATTTCACGACCCCCGCATAAGTACGGGAATTGGACGTCAAGTCATCGGTATTGAGTCAGCGAGGCTGACGCACAACGCGCAAAAAGAACGTTTGAGTCTGATGGGCAACGCAGCGCCGGCTCCGATGCGCGGAATGAGATATGCGTGCCGAGGGCAGGCCTCCCCGGCACGCCTTGCCTTCACACGTCGAAGAACACCGTCTCGTTGTCGCCCTGCAGGTGCAGGTCGAGCCGGTAGACCGGCTTGCCGGCCTCGCGGACCGCAGTGAGCGTGGCCCGTCGGTCAGCCGGTACCAGCGCCAGCACGGGATCGGCGGCGTTGCCGGCCTCGTCGCTGAAATAGATGCGGGTGTAGAGATGCCTGAGCATGCCGCGGCCAAACACCGCAACCAGGATGTGCGGCGCCTGCGGCTTGCCAACGGGATCCGGCACCGCGCCCGGCTTGATGGTCTCGAAGGAATAATTGCCGTCCTTGTCGGTGCCGCAGCGGGCGAAGCCGCGGAAGCTGGCATTGGGCAGTGCGCGCTTGTCCTGCGGATCGGCGAAACGCCCTTGAGCATCCGCCTGCCAGATCTCCAGCATGCAATCGGGCACGGCAACGCCGTCGCCGTCGAAGACACGGCCCTCGATGCGAACGCGATCGCCGGTGACATCGGGTGTCAGTGTCGAGTTGGTGAATGCGTCGTTCCACGCGTACTCGCCGGTCGGCGTCAGTCCGTATTTGAAGAACGGACCGACGGTCTGGGATGGGGTGATCCCGTCGGGCTTCACAGAATCCTGCACGTTAGTGGTTCTCCATGGGCGTGGCGTTCTTGCCGCGCAGCACGATGTCAAAGCGGTAGCACAACGCCCATTCGGGCTGGGTATTCTCCAAGTCGAACGAGGAAACCATCCGCGCCCGCGCCTTCTCGTCCGGCACCGAGTTGAAGATCGGATCGAACGGGAACAAGGGATCGGCCGGGAAGTACATCTGCGTCACGAGCCGCGTGACGAAGGAATAGCCGAACACCGAGAGATGGATGTGGGCGGGGCGCCAGGCGTTGTGGTGATTGCCCCAGGGATAGGCGCCGGGCTTGATGGTGACGAAGCGATAATAGCCGGACGCATCGCTCACGGTGCGGCCCGCGCCGGTGAAATTCGGATCCAGCGGCGCCGGGTGCTGATCGCGGACGTGGACATAGCGGCCGCAGGAATTGGCCTGCCAGATCTCGACGAGCGAGTTCGGTACGCCGCGGCCGTCCTCGTCGCGCACATGGCCATGCACGATGATGCGCTCGCCGAGCGGCTCGCCCGCGTGCTGCCGGGTGAGATCGTTGTCGCCCTCGCGCACGGTCTCGTGGCCGTAGACCGGCCCGGTCAGCTCCGACAGCGTATGGGGCATCGGGATCAAGGGTTTGTTCGGCGCACGCTTGATCGAGCTCTTGTAGTCGGGCGACAGCGGCAGCGGATGCGCCGCGTTGCTGCCGGTGGGATAGATGAATGTCATTGGCGAACTCCTCCCCGGCCATTGTGGTCCGGCCGGTCAACGCTTCCGCCAATCATTATAGGATATAACTAATTTGCGAAAGCCGGTTTAGCGGCGCTTCCGCGCATGGCAGCCGGCCGCTTCTACCTGATCGGCGCACGCGGCAGCACGGCCTCTCCGGCCTCGAGCCGGTAGCTATGGTCGAGCGAATACCAAGGCACGGAGGCGTCCTTCGCCGTCGGATGTGGCGTATCGTGGCGCACGAACTTGCCGATCAGCGCCTGTGTCACACCGAACTGCACGTCGCTGTCGATATGGGGGTCGCTCGGATCATACACCTGCGAGATCAGCACCTTGAATCCTGGCTTGAAGATCAGGGCGTGCAGATGCGCGGGACGATAGGGATGGCGGCCCTGCGCCTCGAGCAGGCGGCCGACGACACCATCGGTCGGAATGGGATAGCCGACCATCATCACCGAGCGGAAGGAAAAGCGCCCGTCGGAATCGGTCGTGAACTTGCCGCGCAGGTTCATGTCGGCCTGCTCGGGGTCCTGGTTCTCGTAGAGGCCGACCGGCGAGGCGTGCCAGACATCGACCTCGGCACCCGCGACTGGCTGGCCATCCTTGCCAGTGACGCGGCCGCTGACGAACAGCGTGGCCCCCGGTGTCTCCGAGCGCACGATCGATCCACCATTCTCGACCCGGGGCGAATTCAACCGCCAGAACGGCCCGAGCAATGATTGATCGGTCTCCGTATTGCCTTGATCGCCATTGTTGAGCAGGCACACCAGCGAGGAGACGCCGAGCGACCCCGCCATCAGCACGACTTCGTTATGCGTGTCGGTGGTCAGCTTGCCGAGCTCGGCCACGATCGCGGTGGCATCGCGGAACTCCTTCTCGGTCAGCCTGACATCGCGGACGAAGGCGTGCAAATGCTTGACCAGGGAGACCATGATCTGGCGCAGCCGCGGATCGGATGTCCGCTCCATCACCGCCAGCGCCGCGGCCGTGACGTCCTTCTCGCGCTCGATGATCATCAGACGGTCCCTTGAAGCGACCCGCGTAACTCCAACACTGTCATCCCGGGATGGTCCGAAGGACCAGACCCGGAATCTCGAGATCCCGGGCTCAGCCCTCTCGGGCTGCCCCGGGATGACGAGACGCGCAGCGTCCCGTCAATTCAGCTTTTCGATCGCAACGGCGACGCCCTGGCCGACGCCGACGCACATGGTGGCGAGCGCGAGCTTGCCGCCGCGCTTCTCCATGCCGTGCACGGCAGTGAGCGCGAGGCGGGCACCGCTCATGCCGAGCGGATGGCCGAGCGCGATGGCGCCGCCGTGCGGATTGACGAAATCGGCGTCATCGGCGACGCCGAGCTGGCGCATGCAGGCGATGCCCTGCGAGGCGAAAGCTTCGTTGAGCTCGATCAGGTCGAAATCGCTGATCTTCTTGCCGAGACGTTCCATCAGCTTGCGAGTCGCCGGCACCGGGCCGATGCCCATGATACGCGGCGGCACGCCGGCCGAGGCGAGGCCGAGGATGCGCGCGCGCGGCGTCAGGCCGTGCTTCTTCACCGCGGCTTCCGAGGCCAGGATCATGGCGGCGGCGCCGTCATTGACGCCGGAGGCGTTGCCGGCCGTGACGGTGCCGGGATTGCGCACGATCGGCTTCAGCTTGGCCAGACCTTCCAGCGTGGTCTCGGGACGCGGATGCTCGTCCTTGTCGACCATAACAGGGCCGGCCTTGCCGCCAGGAATGGTGATGGGCGTGATTTCTTCCGCGAAATAGCCCGCCGCGATCGCAGCACCGGCGCGCTGCTGCGAGCGGATGGCGAAGGCGTCCTGGTCGGCGCGCGAGACCTGGAACTCCTCCGCGACGTTCTCGCCGGTCTCCGGCATCGCATCGACGCCGTACTGCGCCTTCAGCAGCGGATTGATGAAGCGCCAGCCGATCGTGGTGTCGAAGATCTCGGCCGAGCGCGAGAAGGCCTCCTGCGCCTTGCCCATCACGAAGGGCGCGCGGGTCATCGACTCGACGCCGCCGGCAATCGCAAGCTCGATCTCGCCCGAACGGATGGCGCGGCCCGCGGCGCCGACCGCATCGAGGCCCGAGGCACAAAGCCGGTTCAGGGTCTGCCCGGGAACCGAATCCGGCAGGCCCGCCAGCAGCAGCGCCATGCGCGCGACGTTGCGATTGTCCTCGCCGGCCTGGTTGGCGCAGCCGAAGAAGACTTCGTCCACCTGCGCCCAGTCGAGATTGGGATGCTTGGCCATCAGTGCCTTGATCGGGGCGGCGGCGAGATCGTCGGCGCGCACCTTGGCGAGCGAGCCGCCGAAACGGCCGATCGGGGTCCGCACGGCATCGCAGATAAAGACGTCACGCATCGTTGTTCTCCCTGAATGCCGCGATCCGGCCAAATTCTTCAATGTCGGCGGAGTTTTAGGAGGGCGGCCGCGGCAGGTCAATTGACGGTTTCGCGCGTGCATTGCAGAGGCCTGCCGTCCGTCACGCATGCCGCGGTGCGGACAACGTGGAAAACCTCCGCTTCCCGGCCAAAGCGATAGGAGCAGGTGCCGAAATTTTGTAGGTTGCGCCGCCCATGACCATGCAACAACCGATACCCGTTCCGCCGCCCGAGGAAGCGCCCGCACCGCACACGGAAGCCGCCGCACGCGTCACGCCGATGATGGAGCAGTATCTGGAGATCAAGGCGGCGCATCAGGGCTTGCTGCTGTTCTACCGGATGGGTGACTTCTACGAATTGTTCTTCGAGGACGCCGAGATCGCCTCCAAAACGCTCGGTATCGTCCTGACCAAGCGCGGCAAGCACCAGGGCGCGGATATCCCGATGTGCGGCGTGCCGGTCGAGCGCGCCGAGGATTATCTGCATCGTCTCATCAGCGCCGGGCATCGGGTCGCGGTGTGCGAGCAGACCGAGGATCCCGCGGCGGCGAAAGCGCGCGGCAACAAGAGCGTGGTTCGCCGCGGCGTGGTGCGGCTGGTGACGCCGGGCACGCTGACCGAGGACACGCTGCTGGATGCGCGTGCCAACAATTACCTGCTGGCGATCGCGCGCGCCCGCTCCTCGGCCGGCGGCGACCGCTTCGGCCTTGCCTGGATCGACATCTCGACGGCCGAATTCATGGTCACCGAGGTCTCGGGCGGCGAGCTCGCCGCGACGCTGGCGCGCATCAACCCGAACGAGGCGATCGTCACCGACGCGCTCTTTGGCGACAACGAGCTCGGCCAGACCTTGCGCGAGTTGCCGGCCGTGACGCCGCTGACCCGCGACGTGTTCGACGGCGCCACCGCCGAAAAGCGCCTCTGCGACTATTTTGCCGTCGCGACCATGGACGGGCTCGCGCAGCTGACGCGCCTGGAAGCCACCGCCGCGGCGGCCGCCGTCACCTATGTCGACCGCACCCAGGTCGGCAAGCATCCCCCGCTGTCGCCGCCCGCGCGCGAGGCCTCGGGCGCGACCATGGCGATCGACCCGGCCACGCGCGCCAATCTCGAGCTGACGCGCACCCTCGCCGGCGAACGCCGCGGCTCGCTGCTCGACGCGATCGACTGCACCGTGACCTCGGCAGGCTCCCGCCTGCTGGCGCAGCGCCTGGCCGCGCCGCTGACCGATGCGCCGGCGATCGCGCGGCGGTTAGACGCGGTCAGCGCCTTCGTCGCCGATTCCGCCGCGCGCGAGGACATCCGCAGCATCCTGCGCGGCGCGCCCGACATGTCACGGGCGCTCGCCCGTCTCTCGGTCGGCCGAGGCGGGCCGCGCGACCTCGCCGGCATCCGCGACGGCATCACCGCCGCCGACCAGCTGCTGACGCGGCTCTCCGAGCTGGATCAACCGCCGCAGGAAGTCGCAGCGGTGATGGCGGCGCTGCAGCGGCCATCGCGCGAGCTTGCGGCCGAGTTCGCGGCAGCGCTCGACGAGCAGCTGCCGCTGATCAAACGCGACGGCGGCTTCGTCCGCCAGGGCTACGAGCCGGCGCTGGACGAGGCGCGAAACCTGCGCGACGCCTCGCGCCTCGTGGTCGCCTCGATGCAGGCGCGCTACGCCGATGACACCGGCGTCAAGGCTCTGAAAATTCGCCACAACAACGTGCTCGGCTATTTCGTCGAGGTCACCGCCCAGCACGGCGACAAGCTGATGTCGCCGCCGCTGAACGCGACCTTCATCCATCGCCAGACGCTGGCGGGGCAGGTGCGCTTCACCACGTCCGAGCTCGGCGAGATCGAGGCCAAGATCGCCAATGCCGGCGACCGTGCGCTCGGCCTCGAGCTCGAGATCTTCGAGCGGCTCTGCGCCAAGGCGCTCGCGATCAGCGACGATCTGCGCGCCGCGGCGCAAGGCTTTGCGCTGCTCGACGTCGCGACCTCGCTGGCCAAGCTCGCCGTCGACGAAAACTATGTGCGGCCCGAGGTCGACGGCTCGCTCAGCTTTGCGATCGAGGCCGGCCGCCACCCCGTGGTCGAGCAGGCGCTCAAGCGCAACGGCGAGCCGTTCATCGCCAATGCCTGCGACCTCTCTCCCGCGCCGGCGCAGAAGTCAGGCCAGCTCTGGCTGCTCACCGGTCCCAACATGGCCGGTAAATCGACCTTCCTGCGCCAGAACGCGCTGATTGCCTTGATGGCCCAGATCGGCAGCTTCGTGCCGGCCACGCGCGCGCGGATCGGCATCGTCGACCGCCTGTTCTCGCGCGTCGGCGCCGCCGACGATCTCGCCCGCGGCCGCTCCACCTTCATGGTCGAGATGGTCGAGACCGCGGCGATCCTGAACCAGGCCGGCGAGCGCTCGCTCGTGATCCTGGATGAAATCGGCCGCGGCACCGCGACCTTCGACGGCCTCTCGATCGCCTGGGCCGCGATCGAGCATCTGCACGAGAGCAACCGCTGCCGCACATTGTTCGCGACGCACTATCACGAGCTGACTGCGCTCGCGGCCAAGCTGCCGCGGATGTTCAACGCCACGGTGCGGGTGAAGGAATGGCAGGGCAACGTCGTGTTCCTGCACGAGGTGCTGCCGGGCTCGGCCGACCGCTCCTACGGCATCCAGGTGGCGAAACTCGCCGGCCTGCCGCCGGCGGTGATCACGCGTGCCAAGTCGGTGCTCTCCAAGCTGGAGGCGCAGGACCGCGGCCAGACCGCGCGAGCGCTCGTCGACGATCTGCCGCTGTTCGCAGTGCCCTCGCGCGCCGCCACTGAAGCCGCGCCGCCGAGCGAAGCGGAGCTGCTTGTGGAGGCGGTGAAGGCGCTGCACCCCGACGAGATGTCGCCGCGCGAGGCGCTGGATGCGCTGTATGCGCTGAAGGCGAAACTGCCGAAATCGTAGATGAGACCGTCATTCCGGGATGGTCCGAAGGACCAGACCTCAGGTGCGCAATTGCGCACCGTAGTTCGGCTCTTCGAGCCGCCCCGGAAGGCGCCTACCCCCTCGCTGCGATCGCCGCGGCTTCGGCGGCGGCGCGCTGCATGCTGGTCGACATCTCGTTGGTCACCGTGCTCTGCTCCTCGATCGCGGCGGCGGTCGAGGTCACGTACTCGCTGACATTGTTGATCGCCTGCTTGATCGAGCCGAGCGCGCTGACGACGTCGCCGGAGATGCTGTTGAGGCTGCCGATCTCCTGGCCGATCTTGTCGGTCGCCTGCTTGGCCTGGTTGGCGAGGCTCTTGACCTCGGAAGCGACCACCGCGAAGCCGCGGCCGGCTTCGCCCGCGCGCGCCGATTCGATCGTGGCGTTGAGCGCGAGCAGATTGATCTGCCCGGTGATGTTGTTGATCATCTCGACGATGCCGCTCATCGCCTGCGCGGCCTCGGTGAGACGCTGGGCCTGCGCGTCGGCGGCGCCGACCTGCTCGACCGCGCCCATCGCGGTCTCGCGCGACTTGGTCATGGCCTCGGAGATCTCCCGCACTGAAGCGTTCAATTCCTCCGAGCCGGCGGCAACCGATTCCATCATGCCGCGCACGCGCTCGTTGCCCATGCGGACCAGGACCTGCTTGGTGACGTCGGTGGCGTATTTCACCACCTTGAACGGCTTGCCGTTGAGGTCGAGGATCGGATTGTAGGAGGCCTGGATGTAGACCTCCTTGCCGCCCTTGCCGATGCGCTTGTATTCGGCCGCCTGGTACTCGCCGCGATTGAGTGCCGCCCAGAACTCGCGATAGCCGGCACCGTCGCGCTCGCTCGGCTCGACGAACATGCTGTGATGCCTGCCCTTGATCTCGGCCAGCGAATAGCCGAGCGCGCCGAGGAAGTTGGCGTTTGCGGTGATGATCGTGCCGTCCATGTTGAGCTCGATCACGGCCTGGGCCTTGTCGATCGCCGCGATCTGGCCGGCGAGATCGGAATTCTTCAACTTCTCCGCGGTGACGTCGGTCGCGAACTTGACGACGCCGTACGGCTTGCCGCTTTCGTCGAGCAACGGATTGTAGGAGGCGAGGATCCAGACCTCGCGACCGCCCTTGCCGATCCGCTTGAACTCGCCGGCCTGGTAATCGCCGCGGTTGAGCGCGACCCAGAATTCACGATAGGCCGGGCTGTTGCGATCGGCGTCGGGCACGAACAGGCTGTGATGCTTGCCCTTGATCTCGTCGAGCGAGTAGCCGAGCGCCTTGCAGAAATTCTCGTTGGCCGAGACGACGGTGCCGTCGAGTTTGAACTCGATGACGGCCTGCGCGCGGCTGATGGCGGCGATCTTGGAGGCGTCCGTCATGCTGCGGATCTTCTTCTCGGTGATGTCGGTCGCAATCTTGGCGACCATCACCGTCTTGCCGTTGCCGTCGAGCACCGGATTGTAGGATGCTTCGATCCAGACCTCGCGGCCGCTTTTCGCGATCCGCTTGAATTCGCGCGCCTGATACTCGCCACGGTTCAATGCGGCCCAGAACGCCTTGTACTCGGCGCTGTCGCGCTGGTCGGCCGGCACGAACATCGAGTGATGCTTGCCCTGGATCTCCTCGAGCCGGTAGCCAAGGGCGTCGAGAAAATTCTTGTTGGCCGTGATGATCGTCCCATCAAGATTGAATTCGATCATCGCCTGCGAACGGCCGATGGCATCGAGCCGCGCTTGTGCATCATTGTGGGACTTGCGGCCGAACATTCAGGTGTCTCCCTCGATGAGAAAATCATTTTGCATGGCGCGCGCAGCGTCACGCTCGCGCTCGATTTTTTCGGCTCGTCGTTCACGACTTTCGGACTGGTGGAACTGTAGCCCCCGCTATTCAACGGGGCCGTCTCGACAGCTGACGAGTAAGTGTAGGGTCAAGACACAAAGATTAAATTAACGACATAATCGGAAACGCGCAGTCAAACACCGCAAAACTACCGGCTGAGCACCGCAAAGGTCCGGTACCAAAGCTTACGTTTCGATGCGCAGCCTTCTGCGTCCACGCCACCACAGCATCAGATTCCACACCACGCAGGTTGCAAGCGCGAGCGAAAGACCTACCGCCAATCCAAACTTCACGACTGCAACGTGCAGGACGGCGATGGCCATGCCAAACCCGAGCAGGCCCCAGGCGGAGTTGGCGAGCACGGCGGCTGTCGGCGGTCCCCCGATGCGCGGATGCAGGATCACCATGATGCTGGAGAACACCACGGGAAAGAGTGCGATGATGCCGCTGATGCGCGGGCCGACCCAGCTCGATGTCGAAACCACGATGGCGACGAGGGTCGCAACCAGCGCAGCGCGCATCGGCACATCGTACCAGCGGCGCGTCACCAGCGGCATCTTCACATGGCGATAGCGCGCGAGCAGTGGAATGCAGATGCCGAATGCGATCAGATTGGCGGCAAGCCCCGCCGTGAGCGACCAGTCGAACTGGCGGATGATCGACGCCGTCCCGATCCACACCGCGAAAGCACTTCCGCAACTCACCACGAGGTTGTGCCGCTGCGACAGCACGACGTAGGTGAGGCACATGAAGATCGTCGCCGCATTGACCGGCAGGCTCGCCAGCGCGCCCTGCGCGATGAACGCGGCGTCATGATCGATCGCAAGAAAGACGTAGGACGGACCCGCCGACACCGGCAGGGTCGCGATCAGCGCGCCGATCACCGGTCCCGAGCGTTCGGTGATGATCGACGCCGTCACCACGAACGCCGCCGCGATCGCCATGCGCAGGAGCAGGAAGAGGAGGACGTGGAGGTCGGGGGACATTTTTGGCTTCTTACCCTCCTCCCCTGGAGGGGGAGGGTCGGCTCATATGGAACGCAGCGGAATATGAGACGGGGTGGGGTGACAGTCTCTCGACGGACACGGTGCCCGAGTGGAGAGATCGCCCCACCCCGCTCGCGCTACGCGCGATCGACCCTCCCCTCCAGGGGAGGGTAAGAGAGTCACATCCGCTGCATCGACACCGAAACTCTCGGGCCGTTCTTGATGGTCTGGTAGACCACGCAATAGCGCTCGGTGAGCTTGAGCAGCAGATCGAGCTTGTCCTGCGCTGCGTCGGTGTCGACCTCGAAGCGCAGGCGGATCTCGGCGAAGCCGACGGGCGTCTCCTTGTCGACGCCGAGCGTGCCGCGGAAATCGAGATCGCCCTCGGCGTAGACATTGCCGGTCTTGAGCGGCACCTCGATGGCGGTCGCGACCGATTTCAGCGTGACGCCGGCACAGGCGACCAGGGCTTCCAGCAGCATGTCGCCGGAGCAGAGCTCGAGGCCGGAGCCGCCGGTGGCGGGGTGGAGGCCAGCCGTTGCGATGGCGCGGCCGGTCTCGACCTTGCAGGCGATGCCTTCGCTATCGGTGGAGCCTTTGGCCTTCAGCGTGATCAGCGCAGCCTTGGGATCGGTCTTGTAGCGCTCCTTGATCGGGGCCTGCATCTGGCGCAGCTCTGCGGCGTCCATCTTGTTCTCTCCCGGGGATATCGACGAGCGGTATAGGGGGCGATTGGTTGGGTGTCAGCCCATGATTGGTGGAAGCAGTCATGAGCAGCCGGGATCCATGAGAAAAATCTGTGCATATTCATGACGTTACTCCAGGCGCCGAGACCAGGACCGGAGCCGGTTCATCTGCGTGGCCAACTCGCCGGTCGTCCCCTTGCGAATGTCTCGTGACAGCGCCTGTCACCTCTTATATCCGGTGAGACATGGACAGCGTCGCGACTGAGCACAAGGCCGAGGTGGATGATCGCTTCGATACCGCGCGGATCACCGCCGCGGTCGATGCGCTCGCCGAGAAGCACGAGGGGCGCGAGGACGCGTTCCGCACGGCGATGGCGCAATTGCTCAAGGCCGAGCTGATCGCCGCGCGCGCCGCCGCCCAGGCGATCCTTCTGAAGGACCGCCACGGCCGCCGCTGCGCCGAGCGGCTGTGCCACGTGCAGGACGAGATCATCCGCATCCTGTATTCGGCCGCGACGCGCCATCTCTACCGCTCGCCGATCCCGAGCGGCGCCGAGCGCATGGCGGTGGTGGCGACCGGCGGCTACGGCCGCGGCCTGATGGCGCCGGAATCGGACATCGATCTGCTCTTCATCCTGCCCTACAAGCAGACCGCGTGGGGCGAGCAGGTCGCCGAAGCCATCCTCTATTGCCTCTGGGACATGGGGCTGAAGGTCGGTCACGCCACGCGATCGGTCGACGAATCGATCCGGCAGGCGCGCGGCGACATGACGATCCGCACCGCGATCCTGGAGACGCGGTTCCTCACCGGCGACAAGCCGCTCTATGACGAGCTGGTCGAGCGTTTCGACAAGGAAGTGGTGCAGGGCACCGCGTCCGAATTCGTCACCGCAAAGCTCGCCGAGCGCGAGGAGCGCCACCGCCGCGGCGGCCAGTCGCGCTATCTGGTCGAGCCCAACGTCAAGGACGGCAAGGGTGCCTTGCGCGACCTGCACACGCTGTTCTGGATCGCCAAATACGTCTATCGCGTGCGCGACACCCACGAGCTGGTCGGGCGCGGCGTGTTCGACGCGCAGGAATATCGCACCTTCCGCCGCTGCGCCGACTTCCTCTGGTCGGTGCGCTGCAATCTGCACTTCTACTCTGGCCGCGCCGAGGAGCGCCTGTCCTTCGATCTCCAGCGCGAGATCGCGATCCGTCTCGGCTACACCTCGCATCCCGGCATGCAGGACGTCGAGCGCTTCATGAAGCACTACTTCCTGGTCGCCAAGGAAGTCGGCAACCTCACCGCCATCCTCTGCGCCAAGCTCGAGGACCAGCAGGCCAAGCCCGCACCGGTGCTGAGCCGGATGATGGCGCGGCTGCGACCCAGCGCGGTGAAGCGGCGCGTGCCCGACAGCGACGACTTCATCGTCGACAACAACCGCATCAACGTGGCCGCGCCCGACGTGTTCAAGCACGACCCGGTCAATCTGATCCGCATCTTCCGCCTCGCGCAGAAAAACAACCTCGCCTTCCACCCGGACGCGATGCGCGACGTGACGCGCTCGCTCGGCCTGATCAACGCAGGCTTGCGCGAAAATCCCGAGGCCAACCGGCTGTTCATGGAGATCCTGACCTCCGACAATGCCGAGATCGTGCTGCGGCGGATGAACGAGACCGGCGTGCTCGGCCACTTCATCCGCGCCTTCGGCAAGATCGTCTCGATGATGCAGTTCAACATGTATCATCATTACACTGTCGACGAGCACCTGATCCGCTGCATCGGCTTCTTGCAGGACATCGAGCGCGGCGGCATCGAGGAGTTCGCGCTGGCGAGCGATCTGTTCCGCAAGATCCGACCCGAGCACCGCGCGGTGATCTACATCGCGACGCTGCTGCATGACGTCGCCAAGGGCCGTCCCGAGGACCATTCCATCGCCGGCGCCAAGGTGGCGCGACGGCTGTGCCCGCGGCTCGGCTTCAGCCCGGCCGACACCGAGCTCGTGGCCTGGCTGATCGAGGAGCATCTGACGATGTCCACGGTCGCGCAGTCGCGCGACCTCTCCGATCGCAAGACCATCGAGAATTTCGCTGCCGTGGTGCAGTCGGTCGAGCAGATGAAGCTCCTGACCATCCTGACCACCGCCGACATCCGCGGCGTCGGCCCGGGCGTGTGGAACGGCTGGAAGGCGCAGCTGTTGCGCTCGCTGTACTACGAGACCGAGCCGGTGCTGACCGGCGGCTTCTCGGAAGTCGATCGCGGCAAGCGCCTTGCAGCTGCGCACGCCGAATTTCGCATGGCCTTCGCCGAATGGCCGAAGGACGAGCTCGATGCCTATATCGGCCGGCACTATCCGGCCTATTGGCTCAAGGTCGAGCTGCCGCGCAAGATCCGGCACGCCCGCTTCGTCCGCTCCAGCGAGCAGGCCGGCCACAAGCTCGCGATCAATGTCGGTTTCGACGAGGTGCGCGGCGTCACCGAGCTGACGATCTTCGCCGCCGACCATCCCTGGCTGCTGTCGATCATTGCCGGTGCCTGCGCTTCGGCCGGCGCCAACATCGTCGACGCCCAGATCTACACCACGACCGACGGCCGCGCGCTCGACACGATCTCGATCTCGCGCGAATACGACCGCGACGAGGACGAGGGACGGCGCGCCACGCGCATCGGCGAGATGATCGAGGACGTGCTGGAGGGCAAGCTGCGCCTGCCCGAAGTGGTGGCGCGGCGCACCGTGCGCAGCAAGGCGAAGCCGTTCGTGATCGAGCCGGAGGTGACCATCAACAATCAATGGTCCGATCGCTACACCGTGATCGAGGTCTCCGGGCTCGACCGGCCCGGCCTGCTCTACGAGCTGACCACCGCGATCTCGAAGCTCAATCTCAACATCGCCTCGGCCCATGTCGCGACCTTCGGCGAGCGCGCCCGCGACGTGTTCTACGTCACCGACCTCCTGGGCGCGCAGATCAATGCGCCGACGCGCCAGGCCGCGATCAAGAGCGCGCTGACCCATGTGATGGCCGGCGACAAGGCGGTGCAGCCGGCGGCGTGAACAGGCAGAAAGTCCCGCGCAAAACATCTTCTCTCGTCATTCCGGGATGGCCCGAAGGGCCAGGCCCGGAATCCATAACCACAGCCGGTGGATATGGATTCTCAGGTGCGCAAGTGCGCACCATAGCTCGCGCTATGCGCGCCCCGGAATGACGGATTGAGAGACCTAAACCTCCAACGCCCTCGTGCCGCAGCAGCCAGCGCTTGCGCGCGAGGCCGCCGCCATATTTCACCAGCGAGCCGTCCGCACCGATCAGGCGGTGACAGGGCAGCACCACGCTGATTGGGTTGGAGCCGTTGGCGTGGCCGACGGCGCGAATCGCTTTGGGCATGCCGATGGTTGCGGCGAGCGCGCCGTAGCTCAGCGTGGTGCCGGCTGGGATTTGCGCGAGCGCGGTCCAGACCTTCTGCTGGAACGGCGTTCCGGCGGTGCGCCTCGCGATGCCGGAGAGCCGGCCGAGCTCGCCTTCGAAATAGCCCGACAGCGCGGTGCGCATCTCTGCCGGCGCCGGCCGATCGCTGAGATCGACCGTCCCGTAATGCAGGCGCAACAGCGCGCGCATCCGATGCTCGTAATCATGCCAGTCGAGTGCCCGCAGATTGCCCTCGGAATCGGTGACCAGCAGCGCGATCCCGATCGGCGTCGCCAGGCGATCGAGGCCGAAGCGTTCAGGAACCTTGGTTGATCGGATGGGCATGCGGCACCAGGGGAGCGAAACACATCGATCGCACTTGCCATGGCGGCCGTGCTAACGTCCACCCGAAAGCTGATGCTTTGGGGGAGCTCACCTTGATCCTGATCGCCAATATCCTGGTGGCGCTGGTCGCCGCGCTGCACGTCTTCTTCCTGGCGCTAGAAATGCTTCTCTGGGACAGACCGCTGGGCCTGAAGGTGTTTCGGAACTCGCCCGAGAAGGCCGCGATCACCAAGGTGCTGGCCGCCAATCAAGGGCTCTACAACGGCTTCCTTGCTGCCGGCCTGGTCTGGGGCCTCGTCCACGGCAACCCGGCCTTCGCGTTCCAGATCAAGGTGTTCTTCCTGCTCTGCGTGATCGTGGCCGGCGCCTATGGCGCGGCGACCGTCAGCACGCGGATCCTGATCGTGCAGGCGCTGCCGGCGGCAATCGCGCTGATTGCAATGTTTCTCGCCTGAGACGCTACGGCACAGCGCCGCGATCCTTGCGCTGCGACGAACCTTCCTCCACAATCTTCGGCAGCGATGGCGACCGTTGCAATCAACGGAGAAAGACCATCGGCCTAAAATTCCGTCAGGAGGAACGAACCAACATGAACAATCGCAGAGCCTTCATAGCGGCCACGGCGGCGTTCGCCGTCGCGGTCTCGACCAGCCAGGCCCTCGCCCAGAAGAAATACGACACCGGCGCAAGCGACACCGAGATCAAGATCGGCCAGACCGTGCCGTTCTCCGGCGCCTATTCCGTCTACGCCAATATCGGCAAGACCCAGGCCGCGTATTTCAAGATGATCAACGATCAGGGCGGCATCAACGGCCGCAAGATCAACCTGATCCAATATGACGACGCCTATTCGCCGCCGAAGACCGTGGAGCAGGTGCGCAAGCTCGTCGAAGGCGACGAAGTGCTCTTCACGTTCCAGCTGATCGGCACAGCCGCGAACGCCGCCGTGCAGAAGTACCTCAACGGCAAGAAGGTGCCGCAGTTGCTCGCTTCGACCGGCGCGGCTCGCTTCAACGATCCCCAGAACTATCCCTGGACCATCGCCTACAATCCCAACTACGTGTCCGAGGGACGCATCTACGCAAAATACATTCTCAAGGAGCATCCGAACGCCAAGATCGGCGTGCTCTACCAGAACGACGACATGGGCCGCGACTATCTGGCCGGTCTGAAGAGCGGTCTCGGCAACAAGGCCGCCAGCATGATCGTCGGCGAGGTCTCCTACGAGGTGACCGACCCCACAGTGGATTCGCAGGTCGTGAAGCTGAAGTCGATGGGTGTCGACGTGTTCTTCGATGCCTCGACGCCGAAGTTTGCGGCACAGGCGATCAAGAAGCTCGCCGACCTCGGCTGGACGCCGGTGCACATCCTCGACATCAATGCGAGCCCGATCTCGGCAACGCTGAAGCCGGCCGGCCTCGAGATCTCCAAGGGCATCATCTCGACGCAATATGGCAAGGAGCCCGGCGATCCGCAGTGGAAGGACGATCCCGGCGTGAAGGCCTTCTTCGCCTTCATGGACAAGTATTTCCCGGAAGGCGACAAGCTCAACACCGTCAACACCTACGCCTATTCGGTCGCCGAGCTGTTGGTGCAGGTCTTGAAGCAATGCGGCGACGATCTGACGCGTGAGAACATCATGAGGCAGGTCGCCAACATCAAGGACTTCACTCCGAGCTTCGCCCTGCCCGGCATCAAGATCAACACCGGACCGAACGACTACCGCGTCAACAAGCAGATGCAGATGATGAAGTTCAACGGCGAGCGCTGGGAGCTGTTCGGACCGATCATCGAGGACACCGGCCCGTCGGGCTAGCAGTTGTTAGAATTCCGCGACACGATCGGCCTGCAGGCCGCCTTTTTTGGCTCGGTCCACCACCGTCACCCTGAGGCGGCCGCTTCTTCAGCGGCCCTCGAAGGGCGACGGCTCGGCTGACCGCACACGCAGAAGCGTTGGGGCCGTGCATCCTTCGAGGCTCCCGGCAGGATGCTTTGCATCGCGCCTCTCGCACCTCCAGCGACAACGGCTTCGCCGTTGCGCGGGGATGACGGGGAGAGCTTGTCGCTCGGGGCGGCGCCTAGGTCGGTATCTCTCCAAAGTTCTTCCCGACCGGCAGCACGGCGTGGCGGATCAGCCGCGAATCCTCGACCGCGGCCTGGCGGTGCTTCACCGCCTCGCGATAGACGGGATCGCGGATCATCTCGACGAAGGCGGCAACGCTCGGATATTCGGCGATGAAGCAATGGTCCCAGCGTTCCTCCTGCGGGCCGATCAGCATCAGCTCGAATCTGCCCTGCCAGACGATGCGGCCGCCGAGACGCTCGAACACCGGGCCGCTTTCGCGGCCATAGGCCGCATAGGCCTCTGCGCCGCTGGCCTTGCGGCCGTCCGGATAGGCCGCCTCTTTGCGCAGGCGGACCAGGTTGAGCATGTGGATCGGGCCGGGGCGATCGTTCTCCCGGAATTGCGCGAAGATCTCCTTGGTCGGATCGATATGGCCCATGGCGCTCCCTCTTTTCATTGATAGGCGATCCTAGCCTTGCGGCCCCAGAAGCGGAACTGCGGCCGGCGAATGCCGCATCTCCTAATCGCGCGTTAACGCCGGGGTAACCCGGCCTTAAACAGCGACCGCTAGCGTCTCGGCGGGGCGAGCTGACCGGGCGTTTGGCGTATGGCGTGGGGAAAGAAAAAGGGTACGCGGAAGGAGCCGCTGTTCGGCTTGCCCGCGGCGCTCGCCGATCTGCGCCTCACCCCGGCGGACCGCGTTCCCGGCGGCGACGACAAGCCGAAGAAATCTGCCAAACCATCCGCCAAGCGCAAGAGCGAGGATGCCGGCGACGAGCCGCCGCGCGAGCGCAAAGCACCGGCCGGCCGCAGCGGCGCCAAGCGGCGGTCGAAGTCGCGCTTCGGTGCGGGCCTTGGCCGCCTGGTCTATTGGGGCGCGGTGCTGAGCCTGTGGGGCGTCATCGCCGTGATCGGCGTCGTGATCTATGTCGGCGCGCATCTGCCGCCGATCCAGTCGCTGGAAATCCCCAAGCGCCCGCCGACGATCCAGATCGTCGGCATCGACGGCAGCATGCTGGCGCAGCGCGGCGAGATGGCCGGCGCCAATGTCGCGCTGAAGGATCTGCCGCCGTACTTGCCGAAGGCCTTCATCGCCATCGAGGACCGCCGCTTCTATTCGCATTTCGGCATCGACCCGGTCGGCATCCTGCGCGCGCTCGTCACCAACGTGCTTCATCGCGGTGTGTCGCAGGGCGGCTCGACCTTGACGCAGCAGCTCGCCAAAAACCTGTTCCTGACCCAGGAGCGCACCATGCAGCGCAAGCTGCAGGAGGTGGAGCTGGCGATCTGGCTGGAGCGCAAGCATTCCAAGGACGAGATCCTGGAGCTTTATCTCAACCGCGTCTATTTCGGCTCCGGCGCCTACGGCGTCGAGGCGGCGGCGCAGAAATATTTCGGCAAGTCGGCGAAGACCGTGACGGTCGCGGAAGCCGCGATGCTGGCCGGCCTCGTCAAGTCGCCGTCCCGCCTTGCGCCGAACCGCAACCCCGAAGGCGCCGAAGCGCGGGCGCAGATCGTGCTCGCGGCGATGGCGGATGCGAAGTTCATCACCGACGCGCAGGCGAAGGCCTCGATCGGCCATCCCTCCTACAACGTGAAGCCGGCCGGCGCCGGCACGGTGAATTACGTCGCCGACTGGATCGGCGAGGTGCTGGATGATCTGGTTGGCCAGATCGACGAGAGCATCAAGGTCGAGACCACGATCGATCCGAAGCTGCAGAGCGTGGCGGAAGCCGCCATCATCGACGAGCTCGCGGCCAAGAGCGTGAAGTTCAACGTCAGCCAGGGCGCGCTGGTGGCCATGACGCCCGACGGCGCGGTGCGGGCCATGGTGGGCGGGCGGAACTATTCCGAAAGCCAGTACAACCGCGCGGTCACCGCCAGGCGCCAGCCGGGCTCCTCGTTCAAGCCGTTCGTGTACCTCACCGCGCTCGAGCAGGGGCTGACGCCCGACACCATGCGCCAGGACGCGCCGATCGAGGTCAAGGGCTGGAAGCCCGAGAACTACACCCATGAATATTTCGGTGCGGTGACGCTGACGCAGGCGCTGGCGATGTCGCTCAACACGGTCGCCATCCGCCTCGGCCTCGAGGTCGGGCCGAAGAACGTGGTGCGCACCGCGCACCGGCTCGGCATCTCCTCCAAGCTCGAGCCCAACGCCTCGATCGCGCTCGGCACCTCCGAAGTCTCGGTGATCGAGCTGGTCGGCGCCTATGCGCCGTTCGCCAATGGCGGCCTCGCAGTGGCGCCGCATGTCGTCACGCGGATCAGGACGGTCAGCGGCAAGCTGCTCTACATGCGCCAGCCGGAGGAGCGCAATCAGGTGATCGACCCCCGCTATGTCGGCATGATGAACGCGATGATGCGGGAGACGCTGATATCGGGCACCGCCAAGAAGGCGGAGATCCCGGGCTGGCCGGCGGCCGGCAAGACCGGCACCAGCCAGGACTATCGCGACGCCTGGTTCATCGGCTACACCGCCAATCTCGTCACCGGCGTCTGGCTCGGCAATGACGACAACTCGCCGACCAGGAAGGCCACCGGCGGCGGCCTGCCGGTGGAAGTGTGGTCGCGCTTCATGCGCACCGCGCACGAGGGCGTGCCGGTGGCAGCCTTGCCGAGCTCTCCTAGCGGCTGGGGCCTGTCGAACCTCGCGCAGGCGGCCTCGCAGGTGTCGCCGCCGACGCCCGCGGCTCCGCCACAAGCGAACGCCGGCGGCTATCGCCCGCCGCCTCCGACGCGCGCCAATGTGCGCCCCGAAGCAGCCGCCGGGCTCGATGGCTGGCTGATGGACCGGCTGTTCGGTGGGAATCGGTAGGTCTTGCTGAGGGGCCTCAAAACAAAACTGCGAAAACAACCCCATGCACAGTAGAAAGCGACGTCCGGCGTGACGCGGGGTGGATCACGCGAAGCATTTGATACGCCGGGATGAATCGGGCATGCGCCGCGATCGCTGCGAAGTGTGGCGAGAATCGAGCGAGGTGCGGTGACGTCTCCCCACTCTCCGCCGTCATTCCCCGCGCAGGCGGGGAATCCAGTACGCCGAGACACCGAGATTCATAACGGCTGCCGCGGCGTACTGGATCGCCCGCCCCAGTGCGCAAGTGCGCACAAGGCGGGCGATGACAGTGTTTGCTGGGTTGGCAGCATAGGCCCAGTCGGCAGCGTCGGCCTAATCCTCGACGCCATACCGGTGCAGATCGTTGCCGTACGTGTCGAGCCACTTCTTGGCGCGCTCCATCGACGGGCAGACCTTGCCGCAGACGCGCCAGAAGCGGGCGGAGTGGTTCATCTCGACGAGATGGGCGACCTCGTGCGCGGCGAGGTAGTCGAGCACGAAGGGCGGGGCGAGGATCAGGCGCCAGGAGAACGACAGCGAGCCGGCCGAGGTGCAGGAGCCCCAGCGGCTGGACTGATCGCGGATCGAGAGCCGCTTGACCCTGACGCCGAGCTCGGCAGCGTAGGCTTCCGCCGAGCGCTGCAGGTCGCGGCGCGCCTCGCGCTTGAGGAAGTCATGCACACGACGGTCGGCATGTTCGACCCCACCGGCGACGCAGAGAATGCGTTCACCGCTGTCGCGCACCTCGGTCCACACCGTGCCGCGCTGGCCGGCGCGATGAACGATGCGATGCGGCGTGCCGCGCAGCGGTATCACCGTGCCCGGCTGGAACGGCGCGGCCTTCGGCAAGCGGCCGAGACGCGCGGCGATCCACGCACCGTGACGCTGTGCGAAGTCTTTTGCTTCGGCCAGCGTGCCGCGCGGCGGCATGGTGAGGATGGCTTCGCGGTCGCTCGGATGAATTCTGAGCGTGTAGCGACGCGCGCGGCGGTGCCGGCGCAGCCGAATCGCAAAAAATTGCGATCCGTGGGTGATGACGAGGGTCTTTGGTTCGTGGGGCCGCCGATAGAGGAGTGCGCGAGTGGCCATGTCTGTGAGTCCGGGGAGCAGGAGTTCGCCCGGATTCTGCCATAACCGCCGCCAGGGAAAGCGCTCGGCGCAAAAACAAATCATTTGCCCAATATACAGCGGTCAGGCGTCCGGGAGACCCTACAGACTGGGGTTGGAACCGGCTTTTTTCGCCCCCGCTGGACGCATGCGACACCCCCAAGGGGTGAGGGTAGACTCACTCCTATAAAGCTACCTAAATACCGCGAATCTGACGGGAACTTGCCCCTGCCGGAGGCCTTGGCAGGGGCCGAAATTTCGACGGGAAAGCCGAAATTCAGGGTTATTCAGCCGCAAGCGCCCGCAACGAGGCAGGATTCGCCGCCGAAACCATGAAGTCGTGAATCCGCGGCATGATCTCCGACTTGAAACGCGATCCGTTGAACACGCCGTAATGTCCGACGCCCTTCTGGACGTAATGAACGCGGCGATGATCGGGAATCGAGCTGCACAATGTGTGCGTCGCTTCGGTCTGACCGAGGCCGGAGATGTCGTCGTTCTCGCCTTCGACCGTCATCAGCGCGACGCGCTTGACCTTGGAAGGATCGACGCGGGTTCCGCGATGGGTCATCTCGCCCTTCGGCAGCGAGTGCTTCACGAACACGGTGTCGACAGTCTGCAGGTAATACTCGGCCGGCAGATCCATCACCGCGAGATATTCGTCGTAGAAATCGCGATGCTTGTCGACGAGGTCGCCGTCGCCCTTCACCAGATGGGCAAACAGCTGCTTGTGGGCATCCATGTGCCGGTCGAGATTCATGCTGATGAAGCCGTTGAGCTGCAAGAATCCCGGATAGACGTCGCGCATCATGCCCGGATGCGGAAACGGCACCTTGGTGATGACGTGGTTGCGGAACCAGTCGATGCCGCGCTCCTGAGCGAGATTGTTCACCCCAGTCGGGTTGCGCCGGGTGTCGATCGGGCCGCCCATCAGCGTCATCGAGGTCGGCACGAACGGATCGCGCCGCGCTTCCATGATCGAGACGGCCGCGACGACGGGCACGGAGGGCTGGCACACCGCCATCACGTGGGTGTTGCCGCCGAGCACATGCAGCATCTCGATGACATAGTCGATGTAGTCGTCGAGATCGAAGCGGCCTTCGCTCAAGGGCACCATGCGGGCGTCGGCCCAATCGGTGATGTAGACCTCATGCGCCGGCAGGAAGGCTTCGACCGTGCCGCGCAGCAGCGTCGCATAATGCCCCGACATCGGAGCCACGATCAGCACGCGCGGCTGCGGGCTGCGCAGCGGACGGGCGAACTTGCGATCGAAGTAGAGCAGCTTGCAGAACGGCTTTTCCCAGACCGAGCGGATCTCGACGGGGACGCGGATGCCGTTGACCTCGGTGTCGTTGAGGCCCCATTCCGGCTTGCCGTAGCGGCGCGTGGTGCGTTCGAACAATTCGCAGGCCGCGGCAACCGACTTGCCGACCTCGGTGCGCGACCAGGGATTGAGGGGATTCTGAAACAGCAGCTTGGTCGCGTCGGTGACCGCACGAGCCGGATTGAGAGAGGCGTGCGCCATCTCGTACATCCAGTACATCGGCGTCGTCAGGACCGGACTGCCTTCTGCCGCCAGGGGCGGCGCGCCGCCAAACTCACCAATAGGCATATTATAATCCTCTTCGCATCGCAGCATACTGCCGAATGCGCAATATTGCGTCAATCCATGGTTCCGTACATCTACGTGCCCGGAACGGCCAAATCAGCATGAATCCACGGGAAAGTGACGTTATTCACCGCCGGACAGCAGCGAGCCGTGCCGCTTTGCGCTGCGCAAAAGGGCAAGGAATGCCCCAAAAGATGCAACCAAAAGGACGGCATTGATGAACAACGCCTCCAGCATCAGATCGGTCCTAAAGGTCTGCTCGATCAGGAGCGCGCGCATTCCCTCGAAGGCATAGGTCGGCGGCAATGCCCAGGCGACGTATTGCAGCCAGACCGGCAACACGCTGACGGGATAGTAGACGCAGGCGAGCGGCAGGATCGCGAACATCAATGTCCAGACGATGCTCTCGGCGCCGAGGCCGTTACGCAGCACGAGGCCCGAGACGAAGATGCCGACCGACCAGCTCGTGAAGATCAGATTGCAGAAGAACGCGATCAGCGGCAGGCCTAGCGCGTAGACATTGAAGTGAAACAGGAACAGCGCCAGCAGCGTCATCGGAATGATCCCGATCGCAAGCCGGATCAGGCTCATGACCATCAGCGACAGCAGGAACTCGATCGGCCTCAAGGGGCTCATCATGAGATTGCCGATGTTGCGCGCCCACATCTCCTCCAGGAAGGAGATGGAGAAGCCGAGCTGGCCGCGAAACAGGATGTCCCAGAGGATGACGGCGCCGATCAGCGTGCCGCCGGCGCGCGCGAAGAAGTTGGCGTTTTCGGCGATGTAGAGCTGGAGAAAGCCCCAGGTGATGACCTGCAGCGCCGGCCAATAGAGCAGCTCGAGCAGCCGCGGCCAGGACGATAGCAGCAAATACCAATAGCGCAGGATCATCGCGCCGATGCGATGCACGGCGATGCCGCGGTGGAGGGAGACGTCGGTCATGGCGCGCTCCCGTAGCCCGCACAACGTCTCGTCATTCCGGGGCGCGCGGAGCGCGAGCCCGGAATCCATAACCACAGGCCACTGTTGTGGGGCGAGACGGGTAACTCCGAGTCTTCGCCAAACTCAATCCTGTGGTTATGGATCCCGGGCTCGCGACTACGTCGCGCCCCGGGGTGACAGGCTCCATCCGGGGCCGCTGCATGCGGATAGATTGCTCCCGGATTGCGCTGCGCTCCATCCGGGCTACGGCTCCCCCTCACCGCACCGCCTCCTTCGCCCCATTTGCGCGGCCGCGGGCGACGTCCAGAAACACCTCCTCCAGCGTGGTGCGGTTGTAGCGGGCCATGATCGCCTCGGGCGTATCGTCGTCCTCGATGCGGCCGCGCTTCATGATGATGATCCGGTCGCAGAGCCGCTCGACCTCGAGCATGTTGTGCGAGGCCAGCAGAATGGTGGCGTTGTTGTCCCGGCGGTACCGCTCCAGATGCGCCCGCACCCAATCGGCGGTATCGGGGTCGAGGGAGGCGGTCGGCTCGTCCAGCAAGAGCAGCTCGGGCTGGTTGATCAGCGCCTTCGCCAGCGCAACGCGGGTCTTCTGTCCGGCAGAGAGCTTGCCGTTGGCGCGGTCGATGAAATCGCCGAGGTCGAGATCGGCGGCGAGCCTGGCAATGCGGTCGGCGAGGTCCTTCACGGCATAGAGCTTGCCGAACACGGTGAGGTTCTGCCGCACGGTGAGCCGCATCGGCATGTCGACATAGGGGCTCTCGAAATTCATCCGCCCCAGCACCGACGCGCTCTCGTCAGGCATCTCATGACCGAGCACCTGCACGCGGCCGGAGGTCGGCAGCACCAGGCCCATGATCATCGCGATGGTCGTGGTCTTGCCGGCGCCATTGCCGCCGAGAAGCCCCGTGATGCTGCCGCGCGGCAGCGAAAAGGAGATGTCGTCGACGGCGCGGGTCTGCTTGTAGACCTTGACGAGGTGATCGACAGCAATTGCCGCGGACGGATTTCGATCCGCGACAGTCGGCCGACTTGAAGCCTTGTCATTCTCGGTCATGCTGGCCGTTCTTCTGCTATTGCATCGGCGAGCGCAAGGCTTGATGTAAGGGCTCCTCATCGGGCGGTTCCGTCAGCCCAGCGTTCGTGACCTTGGAAGGCGCCGCCACATTGGCCGATATGACCGAAATTGCCGATACCGACTTCCGCCACACGCAGCGGCATATCCGGCTGGACACGATCCTGCGGCTGCGCTGGCTCGCGGTGCTCGGACAGCTCGCCGCGATCTTCATCGTGGCCCAGGGACTGGAGTTCAACGTCGAGATCGTCCCCTGCGTCAGCATCATCGCCCTGTCGGCGGCGCTCAACCTCGCGCTCCAGACCGCGGCCAATCCGATGCAGCGGCTGAAGCCGATGCAGGCGGCCGGCCTGCTCGCGCTGAACATCGTCGAGCTGGCGGGCCTGTTGTTCTTCACCGGCGGGCTGCAGAACCCGTTCTCGTTCCTGTTCCTCGCGCCCGTGCTGATCTCGGCCACCGCGCTGCCGGCCCGTTTCACCTTCGGCCTCGGCCTGCTCGCGGTCGCCTGCGCCTCGGTGCTGTTCTTCTTCCATTTTCCGCTGCCGTGGGATTCCGACGATCCCCTGGTGCTGCCGCCGATCTATCTCGTCGGCGTCTGGCTCTCGATCGCGCTCGCGATCGGCGTCACCAGCCTCTACTCCTTCCAGGTGACGGAGGAAGCGCGCAAGCTCGCGGACGCGCTGGCCGCAACGGAGCTGGTGCTGACGCGCGAGCAGCATCTGACCCAGCTCGACGGCCTCGCTGCCGCGGCCGCGCACGAGCTCGGCACGCCGCTCGCGACGATCTTCCTGATCTCGCGCGAGCTGGAAAAGACGGTGAAGGACGCAAGCATCGCCGCCGACCTGAAGACCTTGCGCGAGCAGACCCAGCGCTGCCGCGACATCCTCAGCAAGATCACCCAGCTCTCCTCCACCGGCGCGCCGTTCGATCACATGAAGCTGTCGGAGCTGATCGAGGAGGTGGTGGCGCCGCACCGCGATTTCGGCGTCGAGATCAAGGTGCGGATCGCGGTGGCCGCGGCGGCCGAGCCGGTCGGCTCACGCAATCCCGCGATCCTCTACGGCATCGGCAACATCGTCGAGAACGCGGTCGATTTCGCCCGCACCACCGTCGAGGTGAATGCCTGGTGGAACAAGGACCATATCGAGCTCCTGATCTCCGACGACGGGCCGGGCATTCCGCCCGATATCCTCAACCGGATCGGCGAGCCGTATCTGTCGCGGCGCCGCAGCCAGGATGATGGCGGCGGCGAACGGCGCGGCCTCGGCCTCGGCGTGTTCATCGCGCGCACCCTGCTGGAGCGCACCGGCGCCAAGGTCTCGTTTACCAACCGGATCTTTCCGGACCACGGTGCGGTGGTTCAGATCACATGGCCGCGACAGCGTTTTGAGGCTATCGAGACGCTCGAAGAAACAATAGGATAGGCGCGACCTTGCGTCGCACAACGGGCCGGGTCGACCATTTGCCGCCTTGGCACCGCGCGATTGCGACGCCATATCTCAATGCGCTGGAGAGAGGACAACACCTTGAACGCCATTGCCGAACTGAACGAACAGACCGACCGCTCGCTTCTCATCGTGGAAGACGACAAGCCGTTTCTGGAGCGGCTGTCGCGCGCCATGGAAACACGGGGCTTTGCCGTGACGTCGTGCGATACCGTCTCGGACGGACTTGCGCAGATCGGCAAATCGGCGCCGGCCTTCGCGGTGGTGGATTTGCGGCTCGGCGACGGCAACGGCCTCGACGTGGTCTCGGCGCTGAAGAAGAAGCGCCCGGATGCGCGCGCCATCGTGCTGACCGGCTATGGCAACATCGCCACTGCGGTGACCGCGGTGAAGATGGGCGCGATCGATTATCTCTCCAAGCCCGCGGATGCCGACGATGTCGTCGCCGCGCTGCTGTCGACCAACACGGAGAAATCCGAGCTGCCGGCCAACCCGATGTCGGCCGACCGCGTCCGCTGGGAGCACATCCAGCGCATCTACGAAATGTGCAACCGCAACGTCTCGGAAACGGCGCGCCGGCTCAACATGCACCGGCGCACGCTGCAGCGGATCCTGGCCAAGCGCGCGCCAAGGTAATTTCACTCGACCATCTCTCACCGTCACCCTGAGGTGGCCGCCTCTTCGGCGGCCCTCGAAGGCCGACGGCCCGGCTGCATCCCGGCCGTACATCCTTCGAGGCTCCCCATGGGACGCGTTGCGTCCCATGCCTCGCACCTCAGGATGACGGATCGACAGAATTGCCGGGCTACGCACTCATTCCCAAAAATCCGCGTGGCCCTGCGGATCGACCAGGCGGTTGATCCGCAAGGCCGCGGCCATCGCGAACCGCACCGTCATCTGCTTGCGCGTGGCGGCAGCGAGCTTGTGCTCGGGCGCCTCGCAATGCAGGTGCGCGCCGTAGGCGTCGGCGATGATCAGGCCGGTGTCTTCAGGGAAGATCTCGCACGGCAGATCCTGCGTGAAGGCGAAGAACAGCCGGTCGCAATGGGCGCGGTATTCGTGCCATTTCTGGTCGGCGCGCAGGTCCTCCACCGACGACTTGATCTCGACGATCCAGATCTCGCCGCGCTCGTTCAGCGCGACGAGATCGGCGCGCCGGCCCGACGGTAGCGGCAATTCGCTGATGCAGGAGAAGCCGAGCGAGCGCAGCAGCCGCGCAGTGCCGCGCGCGACGGCCAGCGCCGTCTCCGACTGGCGGCGATCCGGCGGCGGCACGAGGGTGATGCGGGCGGTGTTGTCCATGGCCGGGAGGATAGCCGATTCCATCCCGCCCGTCATTCCGGGGCGCGCGCAGCGCGAGCTATGATGCGCAATTGCGCATCTGAGAATCCATAACCACAGGGAGGTGGAGCAAAGGCGGTAACTCCGAGTCGTCGCAAAACTGCTGCCTGTGGGGATGGGTCCCGGGCTCGCGCTTTGCGCACCCCGGGACGACTACGAGTGTGACGTGAGAGGCGCGGAACCGCCCTCGCTCTTAACACTTATCACGCAGCCGCCCACCCGGGCGGAACCACCGAGCGGCTCGCGCATGATCGACGATCTCTGGTACAAGAACGGCGTGATCTATTGCCTGTCCGTCGGCTCCTACATGGACGCCAACGGCGACGGCGTCGGCGATTTCAAGGGGCTGTTACGGCGACTGGATTATCTGCACGGGCTTGGCATCACCACGATCTGGCTGATGCCGTTCCAGACCTCGCCGGGCCGCGACGACGGCTACGACGTCGCCGATTATTACAGCGTCGATCCTCGCTACGGCACGCTCGGCGATTTCGTCGAGTTCACCCATGGCTGCAAGCAGCGCGGCATCCGCGTCATCATCGACCTCGTCGTCAACCACACCTCGGACCAGCACCACTGGTTCAAGGCGGCGCGGCGCGACAAGAGCTCGTCCTATCGCGACTGGTACGTCTGGTCGGACAAGAAGCCTCCCGGTGCCAACAAAGGCATGGTGTTTCCCGGCGTGCAGAAATCGACCTGGACGCGCGACAAGGAATCCGGCGCGTATTACTTCCATCGCTTCTACGATTTCCAGCCCGACCTCAACACCTCGAACCCGCATGTGCAGGCCGAGATCCTGA
Organism: Bradyrhizobium sp. CB1015; assembly: GCF_025200925.1. Taxonomy (GTDB): domain Bacteria; phylum Pseudomonadota; class Alphaproteobacteria; order Rhizobiales; family Xanthobacteraceae; genus Bradyrhizobium. Next base: position 8,360,249 of record NZ_CP104174.1, read on the forward strand.
AGATCATGGGGTTCTGGATCCAGCTCGGCGTCTCCGGCTTCCGCATGGACGCGGTGCCGTTCGTGATCGCGACCAAGGGCGCGAAGGTGAAGAAGCCGGTCGAGCAGTACGACATGCTGCGCGCCTTCCGCGAATTCCTGCAATGGCGGCAGGGCGACGCCATCATCCTCGCCGAAGCCAATGTGCTGCCGAAGACGGACATGGAATATTTCGGCCGCGACGCCGACCGCATGCACATGATGTTCAACTTCCAGGTCAACCAGCACCTGTTCTATGCGCTGGCATCCGCCGATTCGCGTCCGCTGGCCAAGGCGCTGAAAGCGACAAAACCGCGGCCGGCGACGGCGCAATGGGGCCTGTTCCTGCGCAATCACGACGAGCTCGATCTGGGGCGTCTGACCAAGTCACAGCGCGACACGGTGTTCAAAGCGTTCGGACCCGACAAGGACATGCAGCTCTACGACCGCGGCATCCGCCGGCGGCTCGCGCCGATGCTGGGCGGCGACCGCAGGCGGCTCGAGCTCGCCTATAGCCTGATGTGCACGTTGCCGGGGACGCCCGTGATCCGCTACGGCGACGAGATCGCGATGGGCGACGATCTCTCGTTGCCCGAGCGCAATTGCGCGCGCACGCCGATGCAATGGTCGACCGAGCCGCATGGCGGCTTCACCAAGAGCGACAAGCCCGCCTGCCAGGTCATCGACGAGGGCCCTTACGGCTTTCCGCACGTCAATGTCGCAAAACAGCGGCGCGATCCGAACTCCATGCTGAACTGGACCGAGCGCATCATCCGCATGCGGAAGGAGGTGCCGGAGGTCGGCTGGGGCGATTTTACGGTCATTCCCGTGCGCGATCCCGCGGTGTTCATCATGCGCTACGATTGGCGCAACAATTCGGTGCTGTTCGTGCACAATCTCGACGAGAAGCCGCGCGAGATCGCGTTCTCAGTGGGGCTATCAGGCGAGGCCGGCGCGCACCTGATCAATCTGCTCGCGGAGGACCACAGCCACGCCGACAAGCGCGGCCAGCATCGCGTCGTGCTGGAGCCCTATGGCTACCGCTGGTACCGCGTCGGCGGGCTGGATTATCTGTTGAAGCGGAGCGATATCGACGAGGCCGTGGGCGGGAAGAAGAAGCATCCGGGGTGACGTAGCCGCGCACCGCCGTGGCCACAATCTCCGCTGTCGACCCGGACAAGCGCGCCTCAGGCGCGCGTAGATCCGGGACCCATATCCACTGGATGAAATATGGGGCGAGATGGTAACTTCGAGTCTTCGCAAGACTGCTTCCTGTGGGCATGGGTCCCGGATCGGCGCGCGCTTAGGGCGCGCTTGTCCGCGACGACAGTTTACGACGACGCCACCACCACGCCCTCGTTGCCGCGCAGGTCCAGCACGCCTTCGATCTCCTCACCTTCGCGATCCAGGAAGGTCGACAGCAAGATGCTGCTGCCGAAACGGATCGCGCTGGTGGTCACCGCGACCGGATCGGGGCCGAGATTGAGCGCCACGATCACGGCCTTGCCGCCGGCCTCGCGGCGGTAGATCAGGAGATCGCCTTGCGCGGCGATCGGATGATAATCGCCTGCGACCAGCGGGGGACAGCTCTTCCGCAAGCCGATCAGGCGCTTGTAGAGACTGAGGATGGAGCGTGGATCGGCTTCGAGATTGGCGACATTCTCGCGGATGTGGTCCTCCGGCAGCGGCAGCCACGGCCTTGCTTGCGAAAAACCGGCGAAGTTCGAGGAATCCCATTGCATCGGCGTGCGGCAGCCGTCGCGGCCGACACCGATGCCGGGCACGTTCTTCTCGAAGGGATCGCGCACGTCCTCCAGCGCAATCGCGAGCTGGTGCATGCCGATCTCGTCGCCGTAGTAAAGCGTCGGCGTGCCGCGCAGCGTCAGCAGCAGCATGGCGGCGACGCGGGCCTGCTCGGGCCCGACGCGGCTCGCGACGCGCGGGCGATCGTGATTGCCGAGCACCCAGTTCGGCCAGGCACCGCGCGGCAGCGCCTTTTCGTAATCCTCGATGATCTTCTCGATCGAGCGGGCGCTCCAGAAAGTCGAGAGCAGCGCGAAATTGAACGGCATCTGCGCGCCGGTGAGATCGTTGCCGTAATAGGCCATGAGCCGGTGCAGCGGCAGATAGATCTCGCCGATCAAGACGCGCGCGTCATAGGAATCGGTGACACGCCGCATCTCGGCGATGACATCGTGCACCTCCGGCTGGTCGGTGGAATATTGCGTCAGGATCCTCTCGTTCGGCGGACGGCCCTCGACATAATGCGGGTTGGGCGGGTTGTCGCGGAATTCGGCGTCCTTGATCAGGTGCCAGATCACGTCGACGCGAAAGCCGTCGACGCCCTTCTCCAGCCAGAACCGCATCACGTCGTAGATCGCGGCGCGGACGTCCGGATTGCGCCAGTTGAGATCCGGCTGCTGGGGGAGGAAGGCGTGGTAGTAATATTGGCCGGTGGTCTCGTCGAAAGCCCACGCGCTGCCGCCGAACTCGGACAGCCAATTGTTCGGCACGCCGCCGCCCGGCGCCGGATCGCGCCAGATGTACCAATCGCGCTTGGGATTGTCGCGCGAGGACCGGCTCAGGGCGAACCAGGGGTGCTGATCGGAAGTGTGGTTCGGCACGAGGTCGAGGATCAGCTTCAGGCCATTGTCATGGGCGGCCGCGAGCAATGCGTCGAAATCCGCCATCGTGCCGAACAGCGGCTCGATGCCGACATAATCCGAGATGTCGTAGCCGAAATCCGCCATCGGCGAGGGAAAGATCGGCGACAGCCAGATCGCGTCGACGCCGAGCGATTTGACGTAAGGCAGTCGCCGCAGGATGCCGGCGAGATCGCCGACGCCGTCGCCGTCCGAGTCCTGAAACGAGCGCGGATAGATCTGATAGAAGATGCCGTCGCGCCACCAATTCTCGTTGTCGTGAGCCATGCCGAAGACCACCCAAATCTGCCGCCTTGCGCGGGAGAACGCGACAGCAACGCCCCGGTTCAAATTGGCAGGCCAATTGGGACGGCCGTGTGACGGCTGTTCCGCGGCAGTGGGGCCGAATCTTTTGCTTGGCGGCCCGGCAAAAATCGGCATTGTGAGGCCATGACCGAGCAAAACGACACCAAAGCCAAGGCGGGCGCGATCATCGTTCCCGTGACGCTGTTCGAGCAGAACTGCACCATCATCTGGGACGAGCCTTCCAAGAAGGCCGTGGTGATCGATCCCGGCGGCGACGTGCCGAAGATCCTGGAAGCGATCAAGAGAAGCGGCGTCACCGTGGAGAAGATCTGGCTGACCCACGGCCATATCGATCACGTCGGCGGCGCGGCCGAGCTGCGCGATGCGCTGAAGGTGCCGATCGAGGGGCCGCATGTCGCGGACAAGTTCCTGCTCGACAACGTAGTGGCGAGCGGCGCGCGCTTCGGCATGACCGGCGGGCGTGATTTCACGCCCGACCGCTGGCTCGAGGAAGGCGACAGCGTGTCGATCGGCGGCTTGCAGTTCGACATCCTGCATTGTCCGGGTCATTCGCCCGGCAGCGTGGTGTTCTTCAACGGGGATCTGCGGTTTGCCCATGTCGGCGACGTCCTGTTCGCCGGCTCGGTCGGACGCACCGACCTGCCCGGCGGCAGTCACGCCACGCTGATCGACTCGATTCTGACGAAACTGCTGCCGCTCGGCGACGATGTCGGCTTCATCTGCGGCCACGGCGCCGGCTCGAGCATCGGCCAGGAGCGGATGACCAATCCGTTCATCACCGGCGAGATGTAGGCATCGGCAAACTCCATTGTCATCCCGGACAAGCGCAAGCGCAGATCCGGATCCATAACCACTGAGATGTGGTTACGGGGACTCGGAGTTACCTCTTCGTGCCCAACTTTGTCGTGTGGCTATGGGTTCCCGGATCGGCGCGCGCTTGGGGCGCGCCTGTCCGGGACGACAGTTGGGCTTGAGGCTTACTTCATCAGCCCCGCGGCCGTGAGCGCGCGCGTGATGATCTGGCCGAGGTCGAAGCCGCGCGCCTTCTCGCGCTGCGGCTCGGCCGGCTCTGCGGCGACCGCGGTGCGGATCGAGCGGGCGAGATGCGGCGCAGGCGAGAGCGCCGGTTTCGCCGCAGGCTTCGTGGCAGACTTCGTTGCGGACTTGGCGTCCGCCGTCTTCGTCGCGGCGTCCGCAATCCAGCCGGTGAGGCCGAAGAACTTGGCGATGTGGTAGGACGAGGAGATGCCGGCCTCGATCAGGAAGGCGCCTTCGATGCCGTAGCGCTGCTCGTTGTCGGCCAGCCCAAGCGGCGTGCCGTGCGCCATGTCGGTGATGGCATAGGACTCGACCAGCGTCTCGCCGTCCCTGTCCCACCAGGCCTGGCGCGGATAGCCGTCGACATTGGTCTCCGCCATCGGCACTTCGGGCAGACCGTGCAGGTCGAGCCACTGCTTGACGATCTCGTTGGCATTGCCGGGATTGACGGTGCGGTCGGCGCTGCCGTGCCATACCGAGACCCTCGGCCAGGGCCCGCGATGATCGGAGGCGCTGCGCACGAGATCGCCGAGCTCGCCCGCGGGACGCGCCGGGGAATGAAACATGCCGTCGAGCGCCTCGCGCAAGTTCGAGGCGATGCCGTAAGGCAGCCCGGCAATGATCGCGCCGGCGGTGAAGACTTCCGGATAGGTCGCGAGCATCACCGAGGTCATGCCGCCGCCGGCCGACAGGCCGGTAATGAAGACGCGCCTGGGATCGATGCGATGCGCCTTCACCATGTGCGCGATCATCTCGCGGATCGAACGCGGCTCGCCGCTGTCCCGCGCGGTGTCCTCCGGATTGAACCAGTTGAAGCAGGTGTTGGCATTGTTGATGCGCTGCTGCTCGGGCATCAAGAGCGCAAAGCCGTAATGCTGAGCGAGCGTCGACCAGCCCGCGCCGAGATCGTAAGCGGCCGCCGTCTGCCCGCAGCCATGCAGCACGACGACGAGCGCGCGCGGCCGCTGCAATTGCGCCGGCACGAACGCGAACATGCGCAAGGCGCCGGGATTGTCGCCGAAGCCAGTGACCTCCTGCAGCGGGCTGAATCCATCTGCACCGCGGCCGGGCTCGGCGAAGCGCAGTCCGTCCAGCCGGGGCAGACGTCTCAACAGATCGATATTTCTGGCTAACGACACGGCAATTTCCTGGTGGGCGACGTTCAACGTCCAGCCCAACCAGATAGTTGCTGCGTTGCAAAATAAAAAGACCGTGCGCTGTCAATCCAGGTGAAATTCGCGGGAAATCCGCAGGATTCCGCACGTATTAACCGCGACGTGTCGATCTCGCGCCGATCCGCGACGCATCCGCGCCGGAAATGCGGCGCCGATCATGACGAATGTCACAAACGGCACGAGCGAGGCGAGAAATCCTGCGCGCGCTGATTGTGAAGCTGGCCGGCTCGAAGGCGAATGGCCGGACCGGCCCAATCGCGTTGCCGCCTCATTCTGATTCAGATCGCGCGATCTCGCGATGAAGCGCGAAGCGGGAGAGGAATACGCGACGTCTCGCTCGCTGCCACGCATGCCTGCATTCCACCGCGCGGGACATCGCGTGATTGCGTTCGTGCCGTCAGGCACGTAGCCTGACACGACCAACAAACAGAAAATTCAGCCGGAGAGAACGCCATGGCGCGCCTGAAGTTCGGAGCCTTCCTTGCCCCGCATCACCCGATCGGGGAGCATCCGATGCTGCAGTTCCGGCGCGACCTCGACCTGGTCGAGCAGCTCGATGCGCTCGGCTATGACGAGTTCTGGTGCGGCGAGCATCATTCCTCGGGCTGGGAGATGATCGCCTCGCCCGAGATGTTCCTGGCCGCCGCCGGCGAGCGCACCAAGCGGATCAAGCTCGGCACCGGCGTGGTGTCGCTGCCCTATCACCATCCCTTCAACGTCGCCCAGCGCATGGTGCAGCTCGATCACATGACCGGCGGCCGCGCCATTTTCGGCTCCGGTCCCGGCGCGCTCGCCTCCGATGCACACACGCTCGGCATCGATCCGATGACGCAGCGCGATCGGCAGGACGAGGCGATCGGCATCATCCGCCGTCTCTTCAACGGCGAGCGCGTCACCGCCAAGAGCGACTGGTTCACGATGAACGACGCCGCGCTGCAGATCCTGCCGTTGCAGGAGGAGATGCCGTTCGTCGTGGCCTCGCAGATCTCGCCCTCCGGCATGACGCTGGCCGGCAAATACGGCATCGGCATCATCTCGCTGGGCTCGATGACGACGCAGGGCCTGATGTCGCTGCAGCAGCAATGGCAGTTCGCCGAAGATGCCGCCAAGAAGCATGGTACCAAGGTCGACCGCGCCGACTGGCGCGTGCTGCTGACCTGGCACATCGCGGAGACGCGTGAACAAGCCCGCCGCGAGGCTGGCGCGGGGCTGATGCGCTGGCACAACGAATATAATGTCGGCACTCTGCAGCGGCCGGGCCTCACCGCGTTCTCATCGCCCGACGAGGCCGTCGACAAGACCGCCTTCGTCGAGGGGGCCGCGTCCACCATCGGCACGCCAGACGATCTCGTCAAAACCATCAAGAACGTGATGCAGGTCTCCGGCGGCGTCGGCGCCATCATCGGCTTCGTGCACGACTGGGCCAATCCGGAAAACACGCGGCGGAGCTGGGACATGGTGGCACGCTACGTCGTGCCCGAGATCAACGGCTATATCGACGGTCTTCGCAAGTCGCAAAAATTCGTGATCGAGAACCGTGCGATCTTCGAGCGTGCCGGTCAGGCCGTGATGGCCAAGATCATGGAGAACGAGAAGGCCGCCGAGGCGCTGAAGGTCACCGGCCCCGGCCGCGTCGCCATTCCCGCCGTCAACGCGCCGGATCTGCAGAAGGAAGCGGCGAAACGGTAGGGCACGAACCCATCGTTGTCTCGGCCTCGGCCGGGACAACGATGGATGAGTGACGATTTTGTGCGGAAGACGACCGCAGCTCATCGTGCCCGGATCGTGCTATGCTCGCGGGGTCAGCCAGTCGGAGCAATCGTCATGTCGATGCAGAATGTGGCCGCCCCTGCGCTTCCGTTCACTCCGCCGCGGCGCAACGAGCTGACCCACATTCCCGGTGACGAAGGCTGGCCGATCATCGGCAAGACCTTTCAGGTGCTCGCCGATCCCAAGGGCCATATCGAGGCGAACGGCGCCAAGTACGGCCTGGTCTACCGCACGCATTTTTTCGGCGAGACCAATGTCGTGCTGCTCGGGCCCGAGGCCAACGAGCTCGTGCTGTTCGACCAGCAGAAGCTGTTCTCCTCGACCCATGGCTGGGACAAGGTGCTGGGGCTGTTGTTTCCGCGCGGATTGATGCTGCTGGATTTCGAGGAGCATCGCCTGCATCGCAAGGCGCTCTCGGTCGCGTTCAAGTCCGGGCCGATGAAGTCTTATCTCGGCGATCTCGACCGCGGCATTTCCGCGCGCGTCGCGCAATGGAAGGCGAAGCCGGGAGAGATGCAGCTTTATCCGGCGATGAAGCAGCTCACGCTCGATCTCGCCGCGGCCTCGTTCCTCGGCGCCGATATCGGGCCCGAGGTCGACGAGATCAACCGCGCCTTCATCGACATGGTGGCCGCCGCCGTCACCCCGATCCGCCGCCCCCTGCCCGGCACCCAGATGGCGCGAGGGGTGAAGGGGCGCAAGCGCATCATCGCCTATTTCCGCGAGCAGATTCCGCTGCGGCGCGGCAATCACGGCGGCGACGATCTGTTCTCGCAGCTCTGCCGCGCCACCCATGAGGACGGCGCGCTGCTGTCGGACCAGGACATCATCGACCATATGAGCTTCCTGATGATGGCCGCGCACGACACGCTGACCTCGTCGCTGACCTCCTTCATCGGTGAGCTCGCGGCCCATCCGGACTGGCAGGACCGCTTGCGCGCGGAGGTGCTCGCGCTCGGCCTCGGCTCCGGCGCGCCGACCAGCTTCGACGATCTGGAAAAGATGCCGCTGACCGAGATGGCGTTCAAGGAAGCGCTGCGGCTCAAGCCGCCGGTGCCGTCGATGCCGCGCCGCGCGATGCGCGATTTCAGCTTCAAGGGTTTTGCGATCCCCGCCGGCACGGCGGTCGGCATCAACCCGCTTTATACGCATCACATGAAGGAGATCTGGCCGGAGCCGGACCGTTTCGATCCGCTGCGTTTCACCGAGGACGCGCAGCGCGGCCGCCACCGCTTCGCCTTCGTGCCGTTCGGCGGCGGCGCGCATATGTGCCTCGGCCTGCACTTCGCCTACATGCAGGCGAAATGTTTCGCGCGGCACTTCCTGGAGAACATCGAGGTGTCGCTCGCACCAGGCTACAAGCCGGACTGGCAGATGTGGCCGATCCCGAAGCCGCGGGATGGGCTCAGGGTGCGGGTGAAGGCGGTTTGAGCCTCTCGTGCCCCGGACGCGCGAAGCGCGAGCCGGGACCCAGAATCTTGCGACACGTTCAGCTTGGAGAGATGGGCCCCGGCTCTGCAGCGCACCGCTGAAGGAGCGCTGCGCTGCGTCCGGGGCACGAGGGCGCCGCTTACGCCCCCTGGTCGAACGCCTTGCGCAAGGCCACATAGCCCTGCTGCTGCTGGCTCCAATTGCGGCCGCCGGTCATGGCGCCGTCGACGACCAGGTCGTGGCCGTTGACGAAGCTGGATTCGTCGCTGGCCAGGAACACTGCAGCATGGGCAATGTCGTCGGGGAGGCCGGCACGCGGAATCGGCTGCGCGGTCTTGTAGACCTCGCGCATCACCGCCGGCGTCCTCTCGGCGGCATCGGTCGAGAGCCCCAGCGCCTTGCCGAAGATGCCGGTCGCAATCGCGCCGGGCGAGATCGAATTGACGCGGACGTTGGATTCGCCGAGCTCCATCGCCACGCATTTGGTGAGGTGGATCACCGCCGCCTTGGCCGCGCTATAGACCATCGACGACGAGAAACCGGCGAGGCGGCCGGCAATGCTGCCATTGTTGATGATGCTGCCCCCGCTCTGCTTCTTCATGTAGGGCGCGGCGTGCTTCATGCCGAGCATGACGCTGCGCACCAGCGTCGCCATCGCCGCATCGAACCGCTCGACCTCGAGGCCCTCGATGCCGCCGGTCTGTGCCGGCCCGCCCGCATTGTTGAACAGGCAATCGATCCTGCCGAACTTGTCGACGGCGAGCGCGATCAGCGCCTGCATCTGCGCTTCGACGGTGACGTCGGTCTGACGGAAGATGCAATTCGCCCCGAGCTGCTTCGCGAGCGCCTCGCCTTCCGGTACGCGCCGGCCCGCGATCACAATTTTGGCACCTTCGGCAACGAAGACTTCCGCAGTGCGCAATCCGATGCCGCTCGTCGCCCCCGTGATCACCGCAACCTTGCCGTCCAGCCTGCCCATGGAATGTTCCTGTTTTCGAGTGATTTGATGCCAAATGGCGAATGCCGGCCGCCGCCGTCGCCGCAGCGGTCACTATTCCCGCCCGCTTCCGACAAGGCAAGCTATGCTTGCACGGGCGGCATGCGTAACATCCTCACCGGCCGCTCGATCGTCGAACGCCTATCGCAACCGGGCAGCGCATGAGGAAGCTGATCGACGAGTTCCGCAAGGGCTGGCAGGGTGCGGCGCCGCCTTCGCTCGGTCTGAGCATCGGCTTTGCGGTGGTCTGCCTGTTGGGTGCAACCCTGGTCCGCTGGGGCCTCGCTCAGGTTCGTCCCGACATCTATTTCACGCCCTACTTCCCGGCGGTGTTCTTTGCTGCGGCCCTGGGCGGCTTCCGGATCGGCATCGTGACGGCGCTCGTCGGCGGCGTGCTCGGCGTCGTTCTCAATTTCGGCGATGCTTTTGCCGATCGCGCGCGGTTTGCCCTGCTGGCGCTTTACTGGGCCGTGTGCGCGATGACCATCTGGGGTGTCGAGCATTATCGCACCTTGCTGACCGAGCAACGCCGGATTTCCAAACGCCTGATCGAGGAAGAAGATTATCGCAAGCTGCTGGTCGAGGAGCTCCAGCATCGGCTGAAGAACAAGCTGTCGACGGTGCATGCCGTGCTGCACCAGGTACTGCACGACCAGCCGCAGGTCTGGGCCCGGGTCGATCCGCGGCTGCGCTCGCTGGCCGCAACCGACGATTTGATCTCGCGGATCGACAGGGCCGGCTGCGACATTCGTGACCTCCTGATCTCGGAGCTCGGGCCTTACGGCCATGTCCGCTTCACGCTTAACGGCGAGCGGCTGTTCCTGCCGCCGAAGCTCGCGGTCACACTGTCATTGATGTTTCACGAGCTTGCCACCAATGCGGGCAAGTACGGCGCATTCTCCGCGCCGCGCGGCCTGTTGCAGGTGTCATGGACCATCATCGACGACCGCCTGACCATCACATGGGACGAAACCGAAGGACCGAGCGTGGACAAGGTGTCTGAGCCCGGCTTCGGCACCAAGCTCTTGAAATCGGCGCTGACGGCGTTCGACGGCAAGACCGAGATCTCGTACCTGAAAACCGGTCTGCATTGCATCATGCAGTGTCGCATTCCACGAAGCGACGAGCGTTAAGGCTCAACTAGCGCAACGTGGAAGGTGCGCTCCCTCCCCCGCATTTGAAAGCTTTTCTCTGCGGCCATCCTTCAAGACGCCCGCCTAAGGCGGGCTCCTCAGGATGAGGACGGAGTGCGCGGCGGCAGTTTCAACGAGCACTGATGTCGATGAGCCTCATCCTGAGGAGGCGCGTTAGCGCCGTCTCGAAGGACGAGGCGTGTGCGCAGGCTGACGTCGCGGTCATCACCGTCCGCGCGTGCTTTCGCATGCGTCGTTGACGCTCTGTTAATGACAATTTTCTGCGCGCGTCGGATCGTCGCAAGTTTTCTCCAAAACACCCCCGTATTTCTCCCGACCCCTTAACCAAACTTAAGAGGGAACCGCGCAAGATCGCGCCCATTGCAAAGGCGCGCTGAAACAACAAGATTCATGGCTTCTATGAACGACAATCGATATTCCGGCGCGACTGAAGCCGAGCTCGGTTTTCTCAAGGAAATCGTTAGAATGCTGCCGGCCGGCCTCACCGTGCAGGACGCGCACGGCGAGCTTCTGCTGGTCAACGATGCCGCCGCCGCGCAGCTCGGCATGGATGGCAGCCGTCCTTCACCCGATCTGACGCCGCGCCGCGAAGCCTGCCGGCAGGCACTGAGCGCCGGCCAGCCGGTCGTGACCGAGGAAGCGCTTCACGTCGGCGCCGCGCGAAAGGTGCTGCTCACGACCCATCGCCCCGTTCGTCTCGACGGACGCGAGCTCCTGATCTCGGCGTCCTCCGACATCACCGAGCAGAAGAATTTCGAGGACCAGCTGTTCCGCTCGGCCTATTTCGACGAGCTGACCGGGCTGCCCTCGCGGCGCGTGATCGAGCATCGCGCCAACGCCCTGCTCGCGCGTGACTATGGCGGCGAACGCTTTGCGCTGGCCTTTCTCGACGTCGACAATTTCAAGCACATCAACGACTATTACGGTCACGCCGTGGGCGACGCGCTGCTGGTCGAGCTGTCGAAACGGCTCGGACGCGACTTACGCGATTCCGACATGCTCTCGCGCATCTCCGGCGACGAATTCCTGCTGCTGCTGTCACCGATCCAGAGCCAGGAGGAAGTCGCCGAATTCATGCAATCGACGCTGGAGCGGCTGACCGCGCCGTTCTTCATCGACCATTCGGAAGTGTTCGCCTCGACCTCGGTCGGCATCAGCCTCTATCCCGACCACGGAGGCAGCTTCGAGACGCTGCGGCAGAACGCGGACATCGCGATGTACCGCATCAAGAACAACGGCAAGGGACTGGCCGCCTTCTTCGATGCCAGCATGGAGCGCGAGGCGCAGGCGCGGATGAAGGTCGAGCAGTCGCTGCGGCTCGCGATCCTGGAAAAGCGATTCTGCTGCGCCTTCCAGCCCAAGGTCGACATCCGCACGCAGGCTGTGAAGGGCATCGAGGCCTTGGTGCGCCTGCGTGACGACGAAGGCGTGATCCAGGCGCCCGGCTCATTCATCAATCTTGCCGGCGAGCTCGGCCTGATCGACGAGCTGACCCATCTCGTGCTCGCGGAGATCGTCAAGTCGATCGACCTGATCAACGACACGTTCGGCCCGGAAGCGACCATCAGCATCAACGTCGCCGCCAAGCAGGCCTGCAATCCCGAGTTCATGCGCAGCTTTGCGCAGGCGCTGGAAGAGACCGGCTTTCCGCAGCGGTTCATGATCGAGGTGACGGAAGATGCCTTCGTCGCAAAGAATCATTTCCAGGGCGAGATTCTGCCCATGTTCCGCAAGCTCGGCGTCGGCATCTCCATCGACGATTTCGGCACCGGCTATTCCTCGCTCTCGGCGCTGGCCGACATCACCGCCGACGAGATCAAGATCGACCGCTCCTTCATCACCGACATCCATAAGCGCCCGCGCAGCCAGGGCATCCTGCGCGCGATCGAATCCCTGAGCGAGGCGCTCGGCATGACGGTGATCGCCGAAGGCCTCGAATCCTACGAGGAGCTGGCCTATCTGCAGGCCGCCACCAAGATCCGCTACGCGCAGGGCTATTACTTCTCCCGGCCGATCTTCCTGGAGGAGCTGAAGCTCGCAACGCCCTCCTCGAGCGAGGCGCGGGTCAGCGTGGCAAGCCGCCCGGCGCAGCAGAACCGCCAGGGCTATTCACGGGCAAGCGGCTATCGGCGCTAGGGGTGCGTTCCTCGACCACCCAACGAACTCCTTATTCCGTCATCCTGAGGTGCGAATGGCGCGACGCAACGCATCGCGCCGGGAGCCTCGAAGGATGTACGGCCGAGCTGGCAGCCGGGCCGTCGCCCTTCGAGGGCCGCTGAAGAAGCGGCCACCTCAGGGTGACGGTGGATAGATTGCGAGCGGTCCGCCCCCATTTCCCCCTTTGAAATCGCTGGACTTTTGCTAATACACGGGCGGACCTCCCCGAGGTATCTCATGCCTGCCGCCTCCTCCTCGATCAGCGATCCCGCCTATCTCCGTGCGCGCGCGATGGAGACGCTGTTCGAGCGGCTGGAAAAGCTCTGCGAAGGTGCGATTGCGATCGATCGCGGCGGGCGCGTCGTCTACGTCAACGAGAAATATCTTGCCGCGCTCGGTCTCGGCCATGCCAGCGAGGCGATCGGCCGGTCGATCGAGGAGGTCATCCCGAACAGCCTGATGCGGAAGGTGGCCGAGACCGGCGAACCGATCCTGCTCGACATCATGGAGCTCGGCGGCGAGCAGCTCGTCGTCACCCGCATGCCGATCGAGGACGAGAACGGGACGGTGATCGGCGCGATCGGCTTCGTGCTCTATGATCATCTCGAAAGCCTGAAGCCCCTGCTCGCCCGCGTCGCCCAGCTCGAGAGCGATCTGCGGCTGGCGCGGCGGCAATTGTCCAACGCCCGCGCGGCGCGTTTCACCTTCGCCGATTTCGTCGGCAGGACGCCTGCCATCGCGCGCGCCAAGGAGCTCGCCAGCCGCGCCGCGCGGCAGAGCGTCACGGTTCTGCTCACCGGCGAGACCGGGACGGGAAAGGAGATGCTGGCGCAGGCGATCCACAACGCCTCCGCGCGCGCCGAGAAGCCGTTCGTCAGCGTCAACGTCGCCGCCATCCCCGAGACGCTGATCGAATCGGAGTTCTTCGGCACTGCGCCGGGCGCCTATACCGGCGCCGACCGTAGGGGACGCGAGGGCAAATTCCGCATAGCCGACGGCGGCACGCTGTTCCTCGACGAGATCGGCGAGATGCCGCTGCAATTGCAGGCCAAGCTACTGCGGGTGCTCCAGGAGCGCGAGATCGAGCCGCTCGGCTCGGACAAGATCACCAGGGTCGACGTCCGCGTCATCGCCGCGACCAATGTGGACCTGCGCAAGCGCGTCAGCGACGGCGCATTTCGCGCCGACCTCTACTACCGCCTCAACGTGCTTTCGGTCGACCTGCCGCCGCTGCGTCACTGCCTCGACGATCTCCCCGACATCTGCGCCCGGCTGCTCGACGACATCAGCGCGTCGGGCGATTACGTCAAGGCGAAGATCACGCCGAGCGCGCTCGCTGCGCTCGCCCGTTACGATTGGCCGGGCAATGTCCGCGAGCTCCGCAACATTCTCGAGCGCGCGCTGATCCTCAGCGATTCCGGGCGGCTTACGGCTGAGGATGTCGCCCGCATCCTCCCTGTTGGCAGCGAGGTCAGGCTTGCACCGCCCGAGCGCCCGGCCGGATCGGTGGTGCCCTATGCGGAAGCCGAGGCCGAGTTCGAGAAGCACACGCTCGAACAGGCGCTCGCCGCCAGCAACGGCCAGATCACCGAGGCCGCCAGGATGCTGCGGATCTCGCGCGCGACCTTCTACAAGAAGCTCGCCAAGTTCGGCCTCGCCTCGGGATCGGCGCCCGTCTGAGTTTCGAGACACGGGACTGTCCGGAATCTCGGATTCCGGACACTGTACCCGGCCGCTCTCCCGGGGTGAATTGCAGGCAATTGCCGCAGATTTCAGCCGTTTTGCGCGACGTTGCGGGATCTGGCGTGGACTTTGCTCTCCGCTTTGCCGTCTTTCATTCGCGAGGAGCAACCTGTTCCGGGGCAGCGCTTCGCGATAAGATCAAGCATAACAAGGCCTACGGTCCAGGGAGCGGGAGGAACGCCGTGAGCCATCATCCGGCTCTGCCTTATCTGCGCAACTCCGAGAAGGGCAAGGTCGTCTCGGCGAACGAAGCCGTCATGCTGATCCGCGACGGCGACACGGTGGCGACCGGCGGCTTTGTCGGCATCGGCTTTGCCGAGGAGATCGCGATCACGCTCGAGGAGCTCTATCTGTCCCACGAGGGCGATGCGCCCTATACGCAAGGCAAGCCGCGCAACCTGACGCTGGTCTATGCGGCCGGGCAGGGCGACGGCAAGCAGCGCGGCCTCAATCATTTCGCGCATGAAGGCCTGGTGCGGCGCGTGATCGGCGGGCATTGGGGTCTTGCGCCGAAATTGCAGCAGCTCGCGATCGCGAACCAGATCGAGGCCTACAACCTGCCGCAGGGCGTCATCACGCATCTGTTCCGCGACATCGCCGCGCACCGGCCCGGCCACATCACCCGCGTCGGCATGGGCACTTTCGTCGATCCCCGGCACGGCGGCGGCAAGCTGAATACGCGCACCACCGAGGACCTGGTGGAGCTGATCACGCTGCGTGGCGAGGAGTGCCTGCTCTACAAGACGTTCCCGATCGATGTCGGGATCATCCGCGCCACCACCGGCGATCCCGACGGCAATCTCACCATGGAGAAGGAGGCGCTGACGCTGGAAGCGCTCGCCATCGCCATGGCGGCGCATAATTCCGGCGGCATCGTCATCGCCCAGGTCGAGCGCGTCGCGGAGGCCGGCAGCCTCAATCCGCGCCAGGTCAAGATCCCCGGCATTCTCGTCGACTGCGTCGTCGTGGCGAGGCCCGAGAACCATTGGCAGACGTTCGGCACGCAATACAATCCGGCGTTCTCGAGCGAGATCCGCGTCCGCGCCGCCTCGCTGCCGGTGATGCCGATCAGCGAGCGCAAGATCATCGCGCGGCGTGCCGCCCTGGAGCTGAAGGCCAACAGCGTCGTCAATCTCGGCATCGGCATGCCGGAGGGGATCGCCTCGATCGCCAACGAAGAGCGCATCATCGACCTCATCACGCTGACGGCCGAGCCCGGCGTGATCGGCGGCATCCCCGCGAGCGGCATCGATTTCGGCGCGGCGATCAACACGCAGGCGGTGATCGACCAGCCCTATCAGTTCGACTTCTACGACGGCGGCGGTTTGGACGCTGCCTTCCTCGGCCTCGCCCAGGTCGATCGCGCCGGCAACCTCAATGTCAGCAAGTTCGGCCCGAAGCTTGCCGGCGCCGGCGGCTTCATCAACATCAGCCAGAATGCCAAGGAGGTTATTTTCGTCGGCACGTTCGGCGCGGGCAAGCAGCGCATCGCGGTCAAGGACGGCAAGCTCGCCATCCTCGACGAGGCCAAGTCGCGCAAGTTCGTCGAGAGCGTCGAGCACGTCACCTTCAGCGGCCCGTTTGCCGCCGCGCGCAAGCAGCGCACGCTGTACGTCACCGAGCGCTGCGTGTTCGAGCTCCGGGCGGGCGGGCTCGAGCTCACCGAAGTCGCGCCCGGCATCGACATCGAGCACGACATCCTGCGCCTGATGGACTTCAAGCCGCTGATCCCACGCGATCCGGCGCTGATGGATGCGCGCATCTTCGGCGACGGGCTCATGGAGCTGCGCGAGCGGCTGCTCACGATCCCGCTCGACCAGCGCTTCACGCTGGACGAGCAGCAGAACCTGTTCTTCGTCAATCTCGAGCGCTATCCGCTGCGCAGCAAGGCCGAGATCGATACCATCGCTGCCATCGTCGAGGCCCGCCTGGCGCCGCTCGGACGCCGGGTCTACGCCATCGTCAATTATGACAATTTTTCCATCCTGCCGGAGCTGATGGACGATTATTCGGCCATGGTGCGCAGCCTCGTCGACCGCTTCTATTCCGGCGTGTCGCGCTACACCACGTCGGGCTTCCTGCGCATCAAGCTCGGTGAAGCCCTGGAGAAGCGCGGCGTCGCGCCGCACATCTTCGAAAGCGCGGAGGAGGCACAGTCGGATCGGCGCCAAGCCGAGGGCGCCGGGGCTGCGCGGCTGGCTCAAAAATGATGCATGTTCGAAAGGCCGAGATACTCAGGCGGAAGGTTCAATTGCAATGTTTGTAACGTTGTGCAAATCGCTGTTGCCGAGAAACTTTAAACCAGGAGGGACCATCGTGCGTCGATCACTCATCATAACAACAACGATTCTTGCGCTCGGCGCGGGCACCTCCGCACGCGCCGACGATCTCAAGGTGGCGCTGATCTACGGCAAGACCGGTCCGCTCGAAGCCTACGCCAAGCAGACCGAGACCGGCCTGAAGATGGGCTTCGAGTACGCCACCAAGGGCAGGATGACGCTCGACGGCCGCAAGATCGTCATCATCACCAAGGACGACCAGGGCAAGCCGGACCTGGCCAAGGCCGCGCTCGCGGAAGCCTATCAGGACGACAAGGCCGACATCGCGATCGGCACGACGTCGTCGGCCGCGGCGCTGGCCATTCTTCCCGTCGCCGAGGAGAACAAGAAGATCCTGATCGTCGAGCCCGCGGTCGCGGACCAGATTACCGGCGAGAAGTGGAATCGCTACATCTTCCGCACGGCGCGCAACTCCTCGCAGGACGCGATCTCCAACGCGGTGGCGATCGGCAAGCAGGGCGTCACCGTGGCGACGCTGGCGCAGGACTACGCCTTCGGCCGCGACGGCGTCGCCGCGTTCAAGGAGGCGCTGGCCAAGACCGGCGCGACGCTCGCCGCGGAAGAATATGCCCCAACCTCGACCACCGACTTCACCGCTGTCGGCCAGCGCCTGTTCGACGCGCTGAAGGACAAGCCGGGCCGCAAGGTGATCTGGGTGATCTGGGCCGGCGCCGGCAATCCGCTGGCCAAGCTGCAGGACATGGATCCGAAGCGCTATGGCATCGAGCTCTCCACCGGCGGCAACATCCTGCCGGCGCTCGCGGCCTATAAGGGTCTGCCCGGCATGGAAGGCGCGACCTATTACTTCTACGAGATCCCGAAGAACCCGGTGAACGACTGGCTGGTCGCCGAGCACCAGAAGCGATTCAATGCGCCGCCGGACTTCTTCACCGCGGGCGGATTTGCGGCCGCGATGTCCGTCGTCGCCGCCGTCACCAAGGCCAAGTCGACCGACACCGAGAAGCTGATCAATGCGATGGAGGGCCTCGAGTTCGACACGCCGAAGGGCAAGATGGTGTTCCGGAAGGAAGACCATCAGGCGCTGCAGAGCATGTATCACTTCAAGGTCAAGGTCGATCCGAACGTCGCCTGGGCCGTGCTCGAGCCGGTGCGCGAGCTGAAGATCGAGGACATGGACGTTCCGATCAAGAACAAGCGGTAATGGTGCTCACCTCTCCCGCTTGCGGGAGAGGTCGCGCCGAACGCGCGGGTGAGGGCTTTTTCCTCTTGGGGGCTCTCGCCTGCGGAGACAGCCCTCTCCCCGACCCTCCCCCCGCAAGCGGGGGAGGGAGCCCACTGTGATCGTGGATAGATCTTCATCCCATCCGATCGAAATTTCTCATGCCGCTCACCCTCGAAACCCGCGACCTCACCATTCGCTTCGGCGGCCATGTCGCGGTCAACAATGTCTCCTGCACGTTTCGCCCGGGCGAGCTCACCGCCATCGTCGGGCCGAACGGCGCCGGCAAGACCACTTATTTCAATTTGATCTCGGGCCAGCTGCGAGCATCTGGCGGCAGCATTCTGTTCGACGGCACCGACATCACCCAGCATTCCGCACCGATGCGGACCCGTGCGGGGCTCGGACGCGCGTTCCAGCTCACCAATCTCTTCCCGAACCTGACGGTGGAAGAGAATGTCCGCCTCGCGGTGCAGGCCGCCAGCGGCACCCATTACGACATGCTGCGGCCCTGGATGGTGCGGCGCGACCTGATCGCGCGCGCCGACGCCATTCTCGACCAGGTCGCGCTCGGCAATCGTCGCGGCGTCGCCGCCACCGCGCTGTCGCATGGCGATCAGCGCAAGCTCGAGGTCGCCCTGATGATCGCGCTGGAGCCGAAAGTGTTCATGTTCGACGAGCCGACCGCGGGCATGAGCATCGACGAGGTGCCGATCGTCCTCAACCTGATCGCGCAGCTCAAGCAGGACAGGAGCAAGATCATCCTCTTGGTCGAGCACAAGATGGACGTGGTGCGCTCGCTCGCCGACCGCATCATCGTGCTGCACAACGGACAGCTGGTGGCGGACGGCGTACCTGCCGAGGTGATCGCCTCGCCGATCGTGCAGGAGGCCTATCTCGGCGTTGCCCCCAAGACCACTGCAGGGAGCGCAGCATGACTGACCTGCTCAAGCTCTCCGGCGTGCACACCCATATCGGACGCTATCACATCCTCCAGGGCATCGATCTCACTGTGCCGCAGGGACAGGTGACGATGCTGCTCGGCCGCAACGGCGCCGGCAAGACCACGACACTGCGCACGATCATGGGGCTGTGGCAGGCTTCAAAAGGCGAGATCACCCTGGGCGGGACGCGCATCGAGAGCCTTGCGACGCCCGACATCGCGCGGCGCGGCGTCGGCTACGTGCCGGAGAGCATGGCGGTGTTCTCCGATCTCACCGTGAAGGAGAATCTCGTTCTCGCAGCACGCGACGGGCCGCTCGACGACGCCCAGCTCGACTGGATCTTCGGCTTCTTCCCGGCGCTGCGCCGCTTCTGGCTGTCGCGCGCGGGAAGCCTGTCGGGCGGGCAGAAGCAGATGCTGTCGATCGCCCGCGCGATCATCGAGCCGCGCAAGCTGCTCCTGATCGACGAGCCGACCAAGGGCCTCGCGCCCGCCATCGTGATGGCGCTGATCGAGTGCCTGAAGGAGATCAAGCGCAAGGGCGCCACGATCCTCTTGGTCGAACAGAATTTCTTTGCCGCTCGCGAGCTCGGCGACAACGTGCTGGTGATGGACAACGGCACCATCGTTCATCGCGGCGAGATGGCGGCGCTCGCCGCCGACGTGCCGCTGCAGGAGCGGCTGCTCGGCCTGAGCCTGGAGGCGCATCAGTGACAGATCTTGCCGCAACCGATCCGCTGCCGAAGCCGAAGCGCGACCTCGCGCCGATCCTGCTGCCGCTCGCGCTGGCGCTGCTGATGATCCCGCTGATCGGATCGACCTCGTCCTGGCTGACCTTGACCGCGGCGAGCCTTGCCATGGGCATGATGATCTTCATCATGGCCTCAGGGCTCACGCTGGTGTTCGGCCTGATGGACGTGCTCAATTTCGGCCACGGCGCCTTCATCGCGGTCGGCGCCTATGTCGCGACGCTGGTGCTGGCGCCGTTCGCGGCGTCCATCCAGGCCGACTCGCTCTGGATGAACCTCGCGGTGCTGGCCCCGGCCGCGCTGCTGTCGATGGCAGTGTCGGGCGCGCTCGGCCTGGTCGTCGAGCGCGTGCTGATCCTTCCCGTCTACGGCCAGCACCTGAAGCAGATCCTGATGACGACCGGCGGCCTGATCGTCGCCGAGCAGACGCTCTATGCGCTGTGGGGACCGCAGATCATCCCGATGCCGCTGCCGGCCTCGCTGCGCGGCTCCTTCATTCTCGGCGACGTCGCGATCGCCAAGTACCGCGTGCTGGCGATGCTGATCGGGCTTTCTGTCTTCATCGCTATCCAGCTCGTGCTCAACCGCACCAAGCTCGGCCTTTTGATCCGCGCCGGTGTCGAGAACCGCGAGATGGTCGAGGCGCTCGGCTATCGCATCCGCCGCCTGTTCCTCGGCGTGTTCATGACGGGATCGGCGCTGGCCGGCCTCGGCGGCGTGATGTGGGCGCTCTATCGCGAGCAGGTGCACGCTTCCATGAGCGACGACCTCACCGTCTTGATCTTCATCGTCGTCATCATCGGCGGGCTGGGATCGATCGGCGGCTGCTTCATCGGCGCGATCCTGGTGGCCATGGTCGCCAATTACGGCGGCTTCCTGGTGCCGAAGCTCGCCCTCGTCTCCAACATCCTGCTGATGGTCGCCATTCTGATGTGGCGGCCGCGCGGCCTCTATGCGGTGACCAGCCGATGATGATCCTCTCAGGCGATCCGCCGCGCAGCCGGGTCCTCACGCTCCTCCTCCTCGTCATCATCCTGGCGCTGGCGGCGACGCCGTTCCTGTTCCCGGGCGCCAAGGCGCTGAACGTCGCGGCCAAGATCTGCGTCTTCGCCGCGCTGGTCGCCTCCTACGATCTCTTGCTCGGCTATACCGGCTCGGTGTCGTTCGCCCACACCATGTTCTACGGCATCGGCAGCTACGCGATCGCGATCGCACTGTACGGGATGGGCCCGAACTGGGCCGCGGTCGCCACCGGCATCGTCACCGGTCTGCCGCTCGCCGCGCTGCTCGCGCTCGCCATCGGCCTGTTCTCGCTGCGCGTCGCCGCGATCTTTTTTGCCATGATCACGCTCGCGGTCGCCTCCGCCTTCCAGGTGCTGGCCTCGCAGCTGTCCTGGCTGACCGGCGGCGAGGACGGACGCAGCTTCCAGCTGCCGGAGCTGCTCCGCCCCGGCACGGTGCTGATCCCCAAGAACCTGTTCGGCTTCGAGATCAACGGCCGCATCCTGACCTTCTATCTGGTGTTCGCGATCTCAGGCCTGATGATCCTCGCTCTGCTCCGCGTGGTGAACTCGCCGTTCGGGCGCGTGCTGCAGGCGATCCGCGAGAACCGCTTTCGCGCCGAGGCGCTCGGCTTCCGCACCGTATTCCACCTGACCTACGCCAACTGCCTCGCCGCCCTCGTCGCCGCCAGCGCCGGCATCCTGAACGCGTTGTGGCTACGCTATGCAGGTCCCGACACCTCGCTCAGTTTCTCCATCATGCTGGACATCCTGCTGATGGTGGTGATCGGCGGCATGGGCACGATCTACGGCGCGATCATCGGCGCCACCATCTTCATCCTTGCCCAGAACTATCTGCAATCGCTGATGGGCGTCGCCTCCAAGGCGGCGGACGAAGCGGGGCTGCCGCTGCTGCCCGGGCTGTTGCATCCCGACCGCTGGCTGCTGTGGCTCGGGCTGCTGTTCATCGCCAGCGTCTATTTCTTCCCGACCGGCGTGGTCGGACGGCTGCGCCATGGCGGCGGCAAGAAGACCGCCGGCCCCTCGCATTAACCGATGATTCATGATGACACGCGCCGATTGCGGCGCGCGCGACACAACCCTCGCGCGTGATACCCGCGGTGCTGCATATGGACGCGGTCACACCAGCCGCATTAATGCTTAGGTAACTGGTTTTCCTAAGGTTTGCGCCATTTGTGCGGTGTATTCCTGTTCCTCGAGGGAGGGGGAATGCGCCAGGTCTTTGCCAGGGTTGCAGCCGGAATGTCTCTAGCCGCGAGGAACGGCTGGAAGGCCTTGGCGCGGCGTGGTCCCGTCCTGTGGCTGACCCTGTGCGGCGTGTTTCTGGTCGCGGGAATTTTCATCGCCACGGCGATCGCCGTCGGCGAGTTTCGCGAGCGGACCCTCGCCAACCGCGAACGCGAGCTTGAAAACACGGTGAAGCTGATCGCGCGGCATTTCGATCAGCAATTCGAGGATTCCGACGTCGTCGCCGCCGACCTGATCGGGCAGATGAACCTGCCGGAGATCAACTCGCCTGCGATGTTCCGCGAGCGCATGTCCGGGCCGGCGCCAAACCAGATGCTGCGCAGCAAGATCAGCTCCGTGTCGTATCTCGGCGACATCGCGATCTACGATGCCGAGGGCGATCTGATCAACTGGTCGCGGGCCCAGCCGCTGCCCAAGATCAACATCTCCTCGCGCGCCTATTTCCAATCGTTCAAATTCAATCCGGCGGCCGAGCCGGTCATCCTGGAATCGGTCCGCAGCTTCATCATCGGCAAATGGACCACCATTGTCGCACGCCGGCTGCGCGGCGCGGACGGCACCTTCCTCGGCGCCATGGTGCGGCGGATCGACCCGGACAGCTATCAGCAATATTTCGCATCGGTCGCGCTCGCCGACGGCACGGCCATCTCGCTGCTCGACCGCGGGGGCAAATTGCTGGCGCGTTATCCGCATAGCGAGGAGCTGATCGGGCGGAACTTCAGGGACGGGCCGCTGATGCAGAAAGTGCTGGCCGAAGGCGGTCAGCAGACGCTCCGCGGCAGGAGCCCCGTCAACGGCGAGGAGCGACTCGGCTCGGCCGCGTCGCTGACGCATTTCCCGCTGGTCATCCTCGCGACCAACACGACGGCCGCGGCACTTGCGGACTGGCGGCAGCAGACCGGCTTCATGGTGGCAACGGCAGGACTCTCGGCAGGCGTGATCGCGCTGATCCTCTACCTGATCATCCGCCAGATCAATCGGCAGAACCGCGAGGCCCAGCAGCGGATCGAGGCGGAGCGGCTCCGGCTCGACACTGCCCTCAACAACATGTCGCAGGGGCTGATCCTGTACGACGCCGCCGGATACATCGTCACCTGCAACCGCCGCTACGCCGACATGTTCGGCCTGTCGCACGACGTCATCAAGCCCGGCTGTCACATTCGCGAGGCGATGTATCATCGCAAGGAGCGCGGCGCGTTCGACGGCGACGTCGAGGCGTTTTGCGCCGAGGTCATGAAGGCCGCCGCCGAGGGTACGGTCTCGACGCGGACCCATCAACTGGCCAACGGCCGCGCCTTCCAGGTCATCAACACGCCGCTGGCACAGGGCGGATGGGTCGCCACGATCGAGGAGATCACCGAGCGCCGCAACCTGGAACAGGAGCGCGACCGCAACTACACCTTCCTGAGCGAGATCATCGACCACATCCCATCGCAGATCACCGTGAAGGACGCCCGGACGCGGCAATATCTGCTGCTCAACGTCGTCGCCGAGCAGCTGTTCGGCCAGTCCCGCCAGGACGTCGTCGGCAAGACCGCCTTCGACATCTTCCCCGAGGGGGCCGCCGCCCACATCACCGACGACGACAGCAGGGCGCTGAAATCGGCCAAGGGATTGTTCAAGGACGAGCACGCCTGGCAGATGCCCGGCATGGGCCTGCGCTACATCACCTCGACCCGCATCGGCATCAACGACGGCGCCGGCGAGCCGCGCTATCTCATTCATGTCATCGACGACGTCACCGAGCGCCGGCACGCCGACGAGAAGATCGCGCATATGGCGCACTACGATGCGCTGACCGACCTGCCGAACCGGACCCTGTTCCGCGAGCAGATCGAACGCGAGCTGGCGAACGTCGCCGACGGCTGCCAGTTCGCGCTGCTCTATATCGACGTCGACGAGTTCAAGGGCATCAACGATTCGCTCGGCCACCATGTCGGCGACGAGCTGTTGAAGGCGATCGCGGGCCGCCTCCGCGGCTGCCTCAAGCAGGGCGACCTGATCGCGCGCCTCGGCGGCGACGAGTTCGCGGTGATCCAGACCGGGATCCTTTCCCCCGCGGACGTGCTGTCGTTCGTGACAAGGATCTATCAGGCGATCCGCCAGCCCTATCATTGCCTCGGCCACCAGCTCTCGACCGATGCCAGCATCGGCATTGCGCTGGCGCCGCAGGACGGCGCCGATCTCGACCAGCTGATCAAGAACGCCGACCTCGCGATGTACGGCGCCAAGGCCGAGGGCCGCCGCACCCACCGCTTCTTCGAGCCGGAGATGGATGCCAGCGCCAAGGCGCGCCTCAGCATGGAGCAGGATTTGCGCCAGGCCCTGGTGAACGGCGGCTTCGAGATTCACTATCAGCCGCTGGTCGACCTGCGCACCAATGAAGTGTCCGGCTGCGAGGCGCTGCTGCGCTGGCGCCATCCCGAGCGCGGCATGGTGTCGCCGGCCGAGTTCATTCCGGTCGCCGAGGACACCGGCCTGATCACCGAGCTCGGCGAATGGGTGTTGCGCATGGCCTGCAACGAGGCCGCGACCTGGCCGGCGCATGTGCGCGTCGCGGTCAACGTCTCGCCCGTGCAGCTCAAATGCGACACGCTGGCGCTGCGGATCGCGGGCGCGCTCGCCGCCTCTGGCCTCGACCCGCGCCGGCTCGAGCTCGAGATCACCGAGGCCGTGCTGATTCGCGACGACGAGGCGGCGCTCTCGATCCTGCACCAGCTCCGCTCGATCGGCGTGCGCATCGCGCTCGACGATTTCGGCACCGGCTATTCCTCGCTGAGCTATCTGAAGCGCTTCCCGTTCGACAAGATCAAGATCGACCGCTGCTTCGTCGTCGACATCGCCGAGACCACCGGCTCGCCCGTCATCGTGCAGGCGGTGGTGAACATCGCTTCCGCCAGCAGCATGACGACGGTGGCCGAGGGCGTCGAGACCGAGGCGCAGCGCGACATGCTGCGCGCGCTCGGCTGCACGCAGATGCAGGGCTATCTGTTCAGCGCGCCGAAGCCGGCCAGCGAGGTGCGCAAGCTGTTCGGTGCCGGCGGTGGCTTGCCCGTGGCCGCGGTGGCCTGATGGCGAAGTCGCGCAAGACCGTCGATGTCGCCGATTCCTACGCGGTGCGGCTGATGCAGCACCTCGTGGTGCCGACCTTCGTGATCGACCCGAAGCGCCGCGTCGTGATCTGGAACCGGGCTTGCGAGCGGCTGACCGGCGTCGGAGCCGCCGAGGTGATCGGCACCAGCAAGCACTGGCAGGCGTTCTACGAGACCAAGCGCCCTTGCCTTGCCGACCTCGTCGCGCTCGACCGGCCCGAGCAGCTGCCGGAGTACTATTCGGAATATGCCGCGCGCGGCCACAACGGGCTCGGCTTCTCCGCGGAGAACTGGTGCGTGATGCCCAAGCTCGGCAGCCAGCTCTATCTCGCCATCGATGCCGGCCCGATCCACGACGAGGCCGGCAACCTCATTGCGGTGGTGGAGACGCTGCGCGACCTCACCGACCAGAAGCGCGCCGAGACGGCGCTGAAGGAGCTCGCCACCAAGGACGGGCTCACCGGCCTGTCGAACCGCCGCGCCTTCGACCAGATGCTGCTCGGCGAATGGGCCCGCGCCCAGCGCACGCAGAAGCCGCTGGCGCTGCTGTTCGTCGACGTCGACCATTTCAAGCTGTTCAACGATCAGCACGGCCACCAGAGCGGCGACGAGTGCCTGCGCGCGGTCGCAGCCGTGGTCAGCCGGCACGCGGTGCGCCCGCTCGACCTCGCCGGCCGCTATGGCGGCGAGGAGTTTGCGCTGATCCTCCCCGACATGGATTGTGACAGCGCCTGCATGGTGGCCGAGGCGATCCGCTGCGCCGTGATGACCTTGGCGATCGCCCACGGCGCGACGGGCGCCGGCGACCACGTCACCCTCAGCGTTGGCGTCGCCAGCCATATTCCAGGGAGTGCCGACGACAGCCCCGACCGGCTGCTCGGCGCCGCCGACCAGGCGCTCTATGTGGCCAAACGGCTCGGCCGCAATCGTGTCATCTGCGCCGAACAGGTTTTGGCCGAGTTCGCCGCGCTCGGCCAAAAGGCGGTTCCGGCCCCGGTCAGGCGCAAATCGGCTTGAAGCGCGCTTCCATCGAGAAGCGGTTGCCCGCCCCGCGCCAATCGGCTAATGAACCTTCCACTAGCACCCGTAGCTCAGCTGGATAGAGCGTTGCCCTCCGAAGGCAAAGGTCACACGTTCGAATCGTGTCGGGTGCGCCAGCTCAGGCTTTTGCGCGAGGCCGTGCGAGTCTCCTGAAAGCGCGATGCGATTGGGATGGGTCGTCATCGCGCTTTAGATGGTTGTTTGAACATAGTCTCTTCGGAAAATTGCTGCACACTTTTCCGGATCATGCGCTAGGACGCGCTCGAAGATTGGCCATACGCGATTGCAAGGAGCCGTTTGAGCCTTGACGTCAGCGATCGACGGGTCGCCCCGCCCCCTTACCGCATCATTGCCCGAGAAGCCTGGAATGCCGGTGGATACGGAGATGACCAATGAAGCTCGCGCGTGAAGGCGTCCAATTGTCGTTCGACCTCGCTGGGAAGGGATCGCCTCAGTTCCTGTTCGTCCATGGCCTTGGCGGGGATCGCACCCACTTTGCGCCACAGATGGAGTACTTCGGTCGGCAAGGTCGCGCATTGAATGCCGAACTGCGAGGTCACGGTGAGAGCGACAAGCCGCACCAGGACTACTCGATCGAAGGCTTCGCCGAGGATCTCGTCTGGCTGTGTGCCCGGCAAGAGATAGCGAAGCCGGTCATCGTGGGTCAAAGCATGGGCGGCAACATGGCACTCGAAATTGCGGCCCGCTACCCGGATTTTCCCGCCGGGCTGGTGCTGCTCGATTCCGGGGTGCTCTTCCCTGCCTCCGCGGGAGCGGTGTTCACCAGCTACCTGGAGGGCCTGCAGGGGCCGAACTTTGCGGACGAGGTACGAAAAATCGTGGCGGACTCCTGTCTGCCGACCGACAGATGCCACGCCCATGTCGAACAGACCTTTCTGGCGACGCCACAGCACGTGCTGGTGTCGACGTTTAAGAGTCTGTTTCCCTGGGATGTGCATCGGGCGGGTCAGTGCGCCCAAGCGTGCCGCGTCCCGGTGCTGTATATCGAAGCCGCTCATCGGCTCGCGGATCTAGACCGCTTTGCGGCATTATGCCCGCAACTGGTTACGGCCAAGGCTGTTGGCTCCGGGCATTTCTTGTCGCTCGAGGTGCCGGAGCAGATCAACGCCATGATCGATCGATTCATCTCGCTTTACGTGCGAGGACGCGAATGAACTTCGCATGAGCGTGACCTGTGCCAACCGCGGCGAGGACAACACATTGGCAGGGCGGAGCAAGATCAGACGAGATCGTGCCCACACTCACGTCAGCATCGCGACAATCGCCTGGATCTGATCGGACGCGGTCGTCACCAATCCGTCATACGACGTCTGGCCGTGTGCGGCGGCCTTCAGGATGCATTCGGCCACGGCCGCCTTCAGGCCGAACACCGACTGGTCCGCCGGCACGCTCGCCATCACGGTCTCCAGTGCCTGACGCATCGTTTGAATGAGCTCGGAGCTGTATTGCATGGACCTGTCCTCCGCGGGCTCATATGGAAGCACATGCCCTGGCTTGCCACTCACAAGCGTGAGATTGTTTTTTGAATCGATCTGGACTGAACGCCTCAATTGAAACGCCAGATCGCCGCATTGAGCACGCCGGCAGACGCGACCCAGACGGCGCACAACGACAGCTGAAACATCCATCGCCTCGCGCTTCTTTCCGCGCGACTATACTATCTTGCCATGAGCGAAGCCGACATGACGCCTGGCGCAGCGGACGGGTTGCCGTTTCCGACGGAGACGGCTTGACTGGGGCGAGCGCGACTGGGGGAGAATTCAGCCCCTTCTGCGGTTGAGGAACGCATGCGGGCGCGCTAAAGGCAAGCGGGTGCGCGCGGATCCGCAGTCGGACGAACCGCCGCCAGTGGATTCAGCACTTGGTTACAAAGCTATCCCATCGACGCGACATTGACGGGCTCCGGGCGATCGCCGTCTTGAGCGTATTCTTCTATCATTTGGACGTTCCGCCGTTCGGCGGCGGCTTTGTCGGGGTCGACCTGTTTTTCGTCGTGTCGGGCTATCTGATCTCTCGGATCATTCTCAGCGAGGCTGATCGCGGCGAATTTTCGATCCAGCGATTTTACGAGCGCCGCATCCGGCGCCTCTTTCCCGCAGCGATCGTCACCATCATCGGCGTTTTGGCCATCGGTGGCCTCTGGTTCTCTCCGGAGCTTTTCAAGGGCCTGGCCCAAGACGTCGTGGCTACGCTGGCATCGGTCTCGAATTTCTACTTCTGGCGCGGCAGCCACGCCTATTTTGCCAACTCGACCGATCCCAGCCCTGTGCTTCACTTCTGGTCGCTGGCCGTCGAGGAGCAATTCTATCTGTTTTGGCCCGTATTCATTCTGCTGGGACGCAGAATGCTCGGTCGCGCATTGCCTTTGCTCATTCTGGGCAGTGCAATTCTTTCGCTTGGCATCGCGCAAGCGACACTCGCAACCGACAGCTCGGGTGCTTTCTACCTGCCGACCTGTCGCGCCTTCGAATTTGCGATCGGAGCGCTGGTCATCTTTGCGGAGCAGAGGCTGACCTTCTCGGCCGGAGCGCGCGCACTGTTGGCTGTCGCCGGATTCGCTTTGATCGCTTGCGCGGTCGTCAGCTTTGACAATGCGACCTCCTTCCCTGGCGCGACGGCCCTCGTCCCATGCCTGGGTGCAGCCTGCCTGATTTTGGCGGGTGACCGTCACGTCCTTTCCCCTGTCCTGACCAATCCGCTGACTGCGGGGATCGGGCTGGTATCCTACTCGCTCTACCTCGTGCACTGGCCCCTGATCGTCTACGCGGGCTACATCATGGGCGACGACGCCAAGTCGGTTCCGGTGAAAGTGCTGATCGTCGCCCTCGCGATGACGCTGGCTGCGCTGATGTATCGGCTGATCGAAAAGCCGTATCGCGCGGGTCGCTCGTCACTGCTGCGAGTCGCCGGCCCCGCTGCCGCGACGATCGTCGCGCTCGCGATTGTTGCATTTGTGGCCAACCGTCAAGATGGCTGGCCATGGCGGCTCCCGACACAGGCCCGCGAGGTCGCCGATCTGCAGCGATTCGGCTTCTGGCCGTGCGCCAAGAGCGCACAATCGAAATGTGCCTTCGGTTCATTGAGCGACCCCGTTGGGGTGCAAGTGCTCGGCGACTCCTTCGCCGAGCACTATGTCGCAGCGCTGGACCCGGCGGCAAAGCGCGCCGCCGTCCGGGGAGAGGCCTATACGGCCGAAGGTTGTCCGTTGCTCGTCGGCCTCGTGCGCATCGCTTTCGACGGCTCGCAGGACTGCAAACGCCAGCGCGATACCTACCTCGCCGCGATCAGGCAGAACCAGGCCGCAATCGTGCTCAGTCAATCCTGGATGACTTACGGCAATGCGATCCGCAACGAGCTCGCCCCGGAGGTCGATGCACCGGCCCTGCAGGTCTGGCGGGCCGGCATCGAGAACACGATCCATGATCTGGGCGGCAGCGGGCGGCGCATCCTGATCATAGCGCCCGGAGTCGAGCCGGGCTGCCGCAGCGCGATGTCCCGCTTCGCACCGGGACCTCTCTGGCACGCACCGAGCAAGCCCTGTCCTGCTGTGCCTCTCGAGCGCGTGCAGGCCGACAATCGCGAATTCCATGCCATGCTCGAGGAGATCCGGAGTCGCTACCCGAACCAGGTCTTTCTGCTCTACCCGGAACGGTATTTGTGCGGAGAAGCCGAGTGTCCGACCGCCATGGACGGCCTCTGGCTCTATTGGGACGTCAATCACCTCACGGTCGCAGGTGCGCAGCGCGTTGGCGACGGAGCCTCAATCCAGCTCCTCGAGTTCATCCGTGGCAAGGAAGAGCCTCCGCCTCTCCCCAGCGATCGTGGCCGAGCCGAGACCATCTCGACTGAGCGGAACTGACGAGTGCCCATCGTCACCAGCCTGAGATGGCTTTTGACCCTGCCGCGATTGTGCAGCTCAATTCAGCTGCCAGATCGACGGAAGCATCCCTCTGCTCGCGCATCTCCCCACGCGATTGTATCATCTTTCCATGAGCGAATCCGACCCGACGATCGGCGAACCCTCGCCTGTCCGCAAGATCATCCACATCGACATGGATGCGTTCTATGCGTCGGTGGAGCAGCGCGATAATCCGGAGCTGCGCGGCAAGCCGGTCGCAGTCGGCGGCTCCGCGGAACGCGGTGTGGTCGCGGCTGCGAGCTACGAGGCCCGCAGGTTCGGCGTCCGCTCCGCGATGCCGTCGGTGACGGCGAAGCGGCAATGTCCCGATCTGATCTTCGTCAGGCCGCGGTTCGAGGTCTACAAGGCGATCTCCAGGCAAATCCGCGACATCTTCGCCGAGCACACGAGCGTCATCGAGCCGCTGTCGCTGGACGAAGCCTATCTCGACGTGACGGAGAACCTGCAAGGCATCCCGCTGGCGCGGGACATCGCGCTGAAGATCCGCGCGAAGATCAAGGCCGAGACCGGGCTCAACGCGTCGGCCGGCATCTCCTACAACAAGTTCCTGGCCAAGCTCGCGTCCGATCATCGCAAGCCCAACGGCCAGTTCGTGATCTCGCCGGAGATGGGGCCGGCCTTCGTCGAGACGCTGCCGGTCGGCAAGTTCCACGGCATCGGTCCGGCGACGGCGGCGAAGATGAATGCGCTCGGCCTGTTCACCGGCCGCGACATCCGCAACCAGTCGCTGGAGTTCATGAATGCGAATTTCGGCAAGTCGGGCGCGTATTATTATTGGATATCACGCGGCGTCGACGAACGCCCCGTGCGCGCCAACCGGATCCGCAAATCCGTCGGCGCGGAGAACACGTTCTCGACCGACCTCGACGCGTTCGACGCGCTTGTCGCCGAGCTCAGGCCTCTCGTCGACAAGGTCTGGCGGCATTGCGAGGCGACCGGCAATCGCGGCCGCACCGTCACCCTGAAGATCAAGTTCGCCGACTTCGAGATCATCACGCGCAGCAGATCCGTCGCGGCGGCCGTTGCCGGACGCGACGATCTGGAGCGGCTGGCCTGCGGCCTGCTCGAAGCCGAGATGCCGCTGCCCAAGCGCGTCAGGCTGCTGGGTGTCTCGCTGTCGTCGCTCCATGCCGCCGGCGAGTCGGAGCCGCAGCTGACGCTGGGCATCTGAACGCGGCTCGAGCTTCGGCGACGGAGTGCACCAAGCGCGACGAACGGTGGCGGATATTCCGATCCGCCACCGATGGAGGTCGACCGCGCTCGGGGCCCGTTCAATGCTTCATATGCTCGAACACCACGATCACGCCGGTCGGTTCGGGCTCATGCGCCATCAGGCGCGTCAGGTCGGAATCGCCCCAATCGGCGAGGCTGACGACCTCACCGCTCTGACGGTCGCTGCCAAGCGATCCCGTCGGCTCGAGGACCTTGAGCCCCATCTCGTCGACGAAGAAGGTGTGCTCGCCGAACATGCTGTTGAGCTGCGGCATCGCCGGATGCTCGTCGGGCAGCACCTGAGCGCCGAGCTGGTTGACGGTCTGCTTCACCTGTTCAGATGTGAGCTTCATGAGCTGCTCCGTTGCTGGATCCGGTTTGTCATTGAGCCGGGCGGGAGCGAGCATTCCCTGCGCCCTTGTGCGCCTGGCTCAGAGTCCCGAACAGGTGCTGCGGACAAATGTTCCTGCGAAATGTATTTCGTGATCGCGAGTTTCATCGGCCGCGTTCGCAGCACAAGATCGCCACAGGATGCACACGATCTGTCGACCGACGCTCTACTCGCTGCTGTTCTCGCCGACCGACAGCGCGCAGATGCGTGACAGATATGTGTACGGCAGGCCGGACTCCTCGGCCCAGGCGTTGAACTGCGCCTGCACCTTGGCGAGATCGCCCTTCGACTTGACCTCCTCGGCGATGTCGAGACCGGCGGCGCGCAGGCAGGCCACGACGTCCTTGGACGTCACGAAGCCGTCCCAGCCGACGAAGCGCAAGAGCATCTGACCGGTGTTGCCGCCCAGCCGGCTGCCGCGCTTGGTGAGGAGATCGAGCAGGCCGATCTCGTCGGACGACGGCCACTTGGCCAGAAACTTGCCGAAGCTGCCGTGCTCCTTCGCGATCTCCTGCACGAACACGGCATTGTCCCGCACCGACATGATCTTGGCGCCGTTGCGCACGATGCGCGCGTCGCGCAATAGGCCCTCCCAATAGTCTTCGGGCTGGAACGTGAGCTTGGCGGGCTGGAAATGCAGGAAGGCCGCTTCAAAGCCGTCCCATTTGGAATCGATCACGCTCCAGGCAAAGCCGGCGCAGAACACCCGCTTGGTCATTTCGGCGAGGATACGATCGTCGCCGAGCTTGGCCAGCCGCTTGAGGTCCGGCTTGGCCGGCATCAATTTGTCCAGCGCCTTGGGCCCGCCCTTGCGCTTCTCGGCGCGGGCGCGAATGGACTTGAAGGGGGTCATGTGAACACAGGTGTTGAGGGCGGGCCACGACACCAGAATTCGGCGATCCGGTCCAGCCCCCGCATTGCCGCCCCTTGCGCTCTGCGACGGGACGCAGCATGCTGTCGCTCATTGGATTGACGCAAAGGGGCGGCCGGGCTGGTCTGCTTCTTGCTTTATGCCGTTTTTGGAATTCCCTGACATTTTGATCTCTCGCCGTCGGATTTTCCATGCGCTGCCTGGTCGTGGCCGACCTGCACTATTCGCTGCCTCAGCTCGACTGGCTGGTCAGCGCTGCGCCGCGATTCGACCTCGTGATCTTCGCCGGCGACGCGCTCGACATCGGCTCGATGGTGGATTTCCGCGCCCAGATCGTGGTGGTGAAGAAGTACCTCGCGCTGCTGGCTGCGACGACCCGCGTGATCCTCTGCTCCGGCAATCACGACCTCGACGAACGCAACGCCGAAGGTGAGAAGATTTCGCGGTGGATCTCGGAGGTGCGCGAGCTCGGGATCGCCTGCGACGGCGACAGCCTCACCTTCGGCGATACCCTGTTCACGGTGTGCCCGTGGTGGGACGGACCCCAGGTCAAGCAACGCCTCATCGAGCAGTTGCGCGATGCCGCGGCCGTCAGGCCGCAGCGCTGGATCTGGGCGCATCATGCGCCGCCGGCGGATTCGCCGACGAGCTGGGGCGGCAAGCGCTTCTTCGGCGACGTCGAGCTGGTGCAGTGGATCATGCAATACCAGCCGTCGATGGTGATCTCGGGCCATGTGCATCAATCGCCCTTCATCAGTAATGGATCGTGGTTCGACCGGCTGGGCCAGACCTGGGTCTTCAACACGGGCCTGCAACCCGGCCGTCCCCCGACCTACATCGTGCTCGATCTCGAGGCCGACAAGGCGTTCTGGCTGGCGGCCGGCGAGGCGCAATGGATCGACCTGAATGCGCCGCTGCAGCGGCCCGCCGCCGCCATCGAGACGCCGCCCGACTGGCTCACATTCTTGGATCGGATTGCCGATCCGAGCCTGGAGAAACCTCAAGCGGCGGCAGGTTGATCATGCTCTGGAGCACCTCGCCGACCATGGCCAGATGCGTGCCGTGGCCGGCATATTGCCGCTTCAGATCGGCGAGGTAGGTGTTGGCGACGTTGAGCCGCTGCGCCAGCATTTTTGCGATCAGCAGCGCCACGCCCGGCTCCTTCTCGAGGAACGAGGCGGCATCCTCGAATTCGTAGACGATGGCGTCGGAGCAGGCCCGTACGGTTGCGGTGTGCGGCTGGCCCAGCAGCACGGACATCTCACCCAGCACCGCGCCGGGCTCGGTGACGGTGGCGACCACCATCTCGCCCTTGAGGACCTCGAGCCTGCCTTGCATCAGCACGTAGAGATGGCCGGAGGTGCCCCCCTCGGCGACGATGATGGTACCGGCGGCAAGCTGCCGCTCCGTTCCGCCGGTGCAATAATCGAGGACGGCACGCATGGTGCGAAAGCTCCGGTCGCGGGACCATACCCAACGCCGGATTACTAGAGCACGATCCATGCCAGGCGGCAATCAGCGGGGGGCCGGCTGGCGCGCAAGGCGCGTCACACCCGAGAGAGCGAGGGCACCTCTCCGGGCAGGATGGCCTGCAGTCCGCCGAAGCGGCGCTCGCGGTTGTGGAAGGCGGCAAGCGCCTCGGCAAGATCGCCGGCGTCGAATTCGGGCCACATCCGCTCGGTGAAGTGCAGCTCGGCATAGGCGCCTTCCCAAAGCAGGAAGTCCGACAGCCGCTTCTCGCCGGAGGTGCGGATGATGAGGTCGACGTCGCGAAGGCCGGCCTCGCCTGTGACGAGCTGCGAGAAGGCTTCGCGGGTGAGGCTGGTCAGCGCGGCCGCCTTGGCCGCGGCATTGAGGATGGCGTCGCGCGCGGAATAATCGACGGCGATGCGCACATGCAGCGCGCGGCCACCGGCGGTGGCCGCCTCGGCGCGCGCGATCGCGGCGGCGATGCCGTCGGGCAGGCGATCGCGGCGGCCGATGACGGAGAGGCGCACGCCGTTCTTGACGAGGCTCTGCACCTCGTTCGCGAGGTAGAAGCGCAGCAAGGTCATCAGCGCCGCGACCTCGGCCTTCGGCCGCCGCCAATTGTCCGTGGAGAAGGCGTAGAGCGTCAGCGTGCCGATGCCCTGCTTGGGCGCGGCCTCGACGATGCGGCGGATGGTCTCGACGCCGGCCTCGTGGCCGCGCAGGCGCGACAGGCCGCGCCGCGTCGCCCAGCGGCCGTTGCCGTCCATGATGATGCCGACGTGAAGCTTCTCGTTGCGGGACGTGTTTTCACTTTGCATTGCAAAGTCTCCGGTCAAAAAAGGGGAGGATCAGGTCGAGGCGATGCCGAGGCGGCCGAGCGGCGGCGCCTCGCGGCCGGCGGCCTTCGCCGCGTCGCGCACCAGCCGCTCGAGCACGGCGAGATAGTCGAGGAAGCGGCGGCGGCCGGCCTTGGTCAGGCGGCAGGTCGTGTGCGGGCGGTTGCCCTCGTAGCCCTTGGTCACCTCGACGAGACCGGCCTCCTGGAGCACGGCAAGGTGCCGGCTGAGATTGCCGTCGGTGAGGCCGCAGAGCTGCTTGAGATCGCCGAATGCCAGCCCCTTGGGATGGGCCATCAGCGAGGTCAACAAGCCGAGCCTTGCCTTTTCGTGGATCACGCGGTCTAGCCCTTCATAGGAGAAGGGCGCGCTGTCAGTCTTCGACATCGTTGTCTCCGGACGCGAAATGCAGAATGGCCGCCATCACCGATTGCCCGATCACGAAGGGCAGCCCCATGGTCCATGGCGACAGCGTGTGGGTTCGGCTCGCGAGCACCACGACCGCGAAGCCGGACACGAAATACCAGGCGCCGGCGAGCGCGACACTGCGCGGCAGCGAGCGGACCGAGGCGAAGATGCCGAGCGACACCAGGATCTGCCACAGGCCCGGCAGCAGCCACAGCGTCTCGCTCGCGAACTTCCACATCACCACCGCGAGCAGCACACCGGCAACGCCGGCGGGCATAAACTGCTCGACCGCCTGGTGAATCATCGCGTCGGCGAGACCGGAATGATGGCGTCGCGACCGCGCGCGCATCTCGATCCCGATGATCAGCCCCGAGAGCGCGGCGGCGATGAACCAGCCGATGAAGAAACCGAGCGGCTCGCCGGTGGGATCATCCAGCAACCAGAATTGCAGAACGGCGGTGATGAGCGCAACAGTGCCGGTCGCCGCCATCGCCGCCGGGCCGTAGCCGCGGAAGGCGGTGCCCGCCGCGATCTGGCTGCGGATCGCCACGATGTCGGCCAGCGCCTTGTCGAGATCGCGCATCGGCACCGCCAAAACCTCGTTCCACCCGGGAATTCGCGGGACAGCTGGTCCCGTTACTTTGTATTGCAAAGTATATGGCTCCGCAAAGTAAATGCAAGCCCGAATTGCTGCGGGCAGCCCGAACGGACTGGCGTGGACAACTGACGGTTGCGCCTCACCTGCCCTCGCGGATAAGATGGATGCAAGCGCGTTTGCCGGGGGCTGGTATGTGGTTGAGGTCGTTGGTCGTTGCGTTCGTGTTGCAGCTGAGTGTGGTCGGGGCGAACGCGGCGGGGCCGTTCGGCACCGTCAATGTCGGCAACTGGATCGGCGGCGCCTTCAGCAATGACGAGACCGGCGCCTTCTCCCATTGCGCGGCGACGACGCCTTACGCGAACGGCGTCATTCTCGTCGTGGGTTACAATGCCACCGGCACCTGGACGCTCGCCTTTGCGAGTCCGAGCTACCGCTTCAACAAGGGCGAGAGCGCCGCGATCGACGTGACCTTTGACGGGCAGGAGCAAGCCAGGCTGTACGCCACGGCGTATCAGTCCAACATGCTCACGGCCGTCATGCCGCTCAAAGTCGTGCGTACGTTTCAGAAGGCGAGCCTTATGGTGGCGACAGCCGGCCGCGCCGTTCTGAATTTCGACCTGACATCGACCGGGCCGGTGATCGCGGCATTGACCAATTGCGTGAGCAAGGTGAAAGCCGACGGACTGGACAAGGCGGGCGATTTCACCAAGGGTGCGGCCAAGCCGGCGGCGACGGCGGAGAAGCAGGCGGCACCGCCCTCCGGCGGCAAACCTGCCCGTGCCAGGAGCGGCACCGGCTTCGTCGTCAGCACGGGCGGGCACATCGTTACCAACCACCATGTGATCGACGGCTGCGTCGGCGATATCAAGGGCAATCTCACCGGCGAGGCCGCAATGGTGCTGCGCGTCGTCTCGAGCGATGCCAACAACGATCTCGCCCTGTTGCAGGCGCCGTCGACGACGACCTTCAAGGACTTTGCCCGGATCCGCGACCGCTCGATCCGCTCCGGCGATTCCGTCGTCGCGATCGGCTTTCCCTATCACGGCATCCTGACCTCGGATTTCAGCGTGACCACCGGCATCGTGAGCTCGCTCAGCGGCATGCGCAACGACTCGCGCTTCCTGCAGATCAGCGCACCCGTGCAGCCCGGCAACAGCGGCGGGCCGCTGTTCGACAACACCGGCCAGGTCGTGGGCGTGGTCACCGGCAAGATCCCGGCCTTGCGCATCGCGGTGGCGACCGGCAACATCCCTGAAAACATCAACTTCGCCATCAAGACCGGCGTGCTGCGCGACTTCCTCGACAATTCGATCGTGCCCTATCAGACCGCCGAGCCAAAGAGCGAGCTGAAGACCACCGACATCGCCGCCAACGCCCGGCCGTATACGATGCTGATCTCGTGCAATGCGACGGAGCAGGCGGACGCGAAGCGGTAGCGTGAGGCGACCAACTCCGTCATCCCCGCGCGAGCGCGCAGCGCTCGTCGCTGGAGGCGCTCACACTGCAACGCAGTGTGAGCCTCGAAGGATGAATCGGCCCGGATGCAGCCGGGCCGCCACCCTTCGAGGCCTCCGCTTCGCTCCGGCACCTCAGGGTGACGGTGACAGAGTAGAGATCGCGGCGCGGCCCGCTCCCTCACCCGTGGCAGCACGCCGCCTTCGCCGGCTGCGGTTCGTACTGGTCGCGCAGGCGCACCCAGTCCATCGGATAGGGCAGGCCTTCCTCGTGACGGCCGAGCGGGGTGAGATCGAGATATTGATAAGCGGCGTTCATCATGTCGAGGCCGCGGGCGAAGCACGAATAGGTGTGGAAGATCGCGCCGGCCTCGTCGCGGTAGAACACGCTGATGCCGGGCAGCTCGGGGCCATAGAGCGGCGTGGTCCCGAAATTGTACATCGGCTTGCCGGTCGCGACCTCCTCCGGCGAGAACGTCACGCCGTAATCGCGGTTGAAGTCGTTGCGGCCTGAGGAAACCCAGTCGAAAGTCCAGCCCATCCGCTTCTTGAAGGCCTCGAGCTTTGCGCTCGGCGCCAGCGAGACCGCAACCATGGCGGTGTCGCGCGCGGCCAGGTGCGGCACCATGCGCTCGAACCCATCGGCCCAGAACGAGCAGCTCTTGCAGGCCGCGTCCCAATCGGGTGCGAACATCACGTGCTGCACGATGAGCTGCGGCCGGCCCTTGAACAGGTCACCCAAGGACACAATACCGTTCGCCCCTTCAAATTCGTACGCCTTGTCGACCTTGACCCAGGGGAGCCGGCGGCGCTCGTCGGCAAGCCGTTCGCGGGCCTGCGTCAACTCCTTCTCATGGGCCAGAAGCGCCTTGCGCGCGATGATCCATTGCTCGCGCGAAACGATCTGATGTTGCTGCATGGCGTTCTCCTTGGGGATCAGGCGACGAAAGCATCGAGCTTGTCGAAGAACGAGCTCCAGCCGCGCTGGTGGTTGTCGCGTGCGGTCTCGTCGAAGAACTGGGCGTGATGGAAGACCATCAAGGTGCCGGCACCATCAGGCTTCAGCGAGATCGTCACCAGCGATTCACGCTCCGGCGTCGAGTGCCAGGCCCAGGTGAAGACGAGGAGCTCGTTCGGCACCACCTCGCGATAACGGCCGCCGGCCTCGAAATATTCGCCGTCGTCGCGGGCGAAGCTGATGCAAAACCGGCCGCCGACACGAACGTCGAGCTCGGCTTGAAGCGTCGCCGGCTTCATGTTCGGCGGCCCGAACCATTGCGCTAGCTGCGCGGCTTGCGTCCAGGCGGCGTAGACCTTTTGCGGCGGCGCGCGGAGCCGGCGCGTGAGCGTGAGGCTTGGTCGCTCTGCCGGTCGTTCGGCGGCGTTGGCGGCTGTGGCCATGTCTCTTCCTCCACGAAGGCGGCAAGGCGATCGAGATTGTGGGACCAGAACTGCGCATAGCGATTGAGCCAGTTCATCGCCTGCTCCATCGGCTGCGCGGTCAGCCGGCAGGCAACCGTGCGCCCGGTCTTCTCGCGCACGATCAGCCCGGCATCGGTGAGCACGTCGAGATGCTTCATGATCGCCGGCAGCGACACCGGAAACGGCGCCGCCAGCTCGCTCACCGACAGGCCGTCCTGCTCGCCGAGGCGCGCCAGCAAGGCACGTCGCGTCGGGTCGGACAGCGCCGCAAAAGTCCGGTCCAGCGTCTCGTCCCTATACTTAACCATGTGGTTTAGTATAGACGCGAGCGCGACAACGTCAAGCCTTAACCCGCAGGCGAGGATCCGCACGACTGCGTGACGGGTTGCCGGACGCAGCCATGAAAAAAGCCCTGCCGAACGGCAGGGCTCCCTTCCCGGTCATCGCGAGATCGCTACTCGACCTTCAGGCCGGCGAACTCGACGACCTTCTTCCACTTCTCGGTCTCGGCCTTGATCTCCTCGCCGAACGCCTCGGGCGTCTGCACCCGCGGCTCGCCGCCGAGCTCGACCAGGCGCTTGGCCATGTCGGGCTCCTTGATCACCGCATTGACCTCGGCGTTGAGCTTGGCGATGATTTCCTTCGGCGTGTTCTTCGGCGCGCCCATGCCGAACAGCGCGCTCGCCTCATAGCCCTTGACGGTCTCGGCGACCGTTTGCACCTCCGGCAATTGCGGCGAGCGCTCCGCCGAGGTGACGCCGATGGCGCGCAAGCTGCCGGAGCGGATGTGCTGGATGATCGAGGGCATGTTGTCGAAGATCACCTGCACCTGGCCGGCGAGCATATCTGTGATCGCGGGCGCCGCGCCGCGATAGGGCACGTGCTGCATCTTGCAGCCGGTCATGGCCATGAACATCTCGCCGGACAGATGCACCGAGGTGCCGTTGCCGGACGAGGCCATGTTCACCTTGCCGGGATTGGCCTTCACGTACTCGATGAACTCGGCAACGTTCTTGGCCGGCACGTCCTTGTTGACGGTCATCACGTTCGGCACGCGCTGGAACGAGGCGACCGGCGCGATGTCGCGGACGAAGTTGAACTTCAGATTGGCGTATAGCGATGCGTTGATGTAGTTGGCCGGATTGACCATCTGCAGTGTGTAGCCGTCGGGCTCGGCATTGATGACCGATTCGGTGGCGATGTTGTTCCCGGCGCCGGGCTTGTTCTCGACCACGAATTGCTGGCCGAGCTTTTCCGACAGCCGCTGGCCGATCAGCCGCGCCAGGATGTCGGTGGCGCCGCCCGGCGGATAGCCGACCACCCATTTCACCGGACGGGCCGGATAATCGGCTGCAAGGGCCTTCGACAGCGGGGTGGCTGCAAGCGGACTGGCGGCGAGCAGGCCCAGCGCGGTACGGCGAGTGATCATCTCAAGGGTTCTCCCAGTGTTGTTCTTGCAAGCCGGATAGCTTGAAAGCGGCGTCGATGCGGTTGTAACAAAGCTTGCGAAGTGCGGAAAGTGCGCGGGACACTTCACGACGAAAGGATGAGACATGCCGGTCAAGGTTCATGCCCTGGATCATCTCGTGATCAATGTCCGCGACGTCGCGGCAAGTGCTGCGTGGTACGGCAAGATTCTCGGCATGGATGTCAAGGTGTTCGATCCCGGCGGCGGCAAAGCGCCGCGGACTTTCCTTGAATTCGGTAACCAGAGGATCAACGTCCGGCAACGCGATGCCGACAAGGTGGAGTGGTTCACCGCGAACCATCCGACTACGGGCAGCGAAGACCTGTGCTTTCTCACCTCCGCCACGCCGGACGAGGTGGTGGCGCATTTGCGGGCACATGGCGTCGCGATCGAGGAAGGCCCGGGCCCGAGGCAAGGTGCCCGCGGCACGCTGCGCTCGGTCTATTGCCGGGATCCCGATGGCAGCCTGATCGAGATCTCGTCGTACAAGGATTGAGGCGCGCTCTCGCGGCCATTCGGTCGCCATGCCCGGGCTTGTCCCGCCGCCATCAACGAGCCGACCGCCTTCGGTGTCAAGATGGTCGGCTGGTGGGGCATGACCGAGACCATCACCCACGACATCGTCGGCGAGGTCGATCAGCCCAACATCCCGATGTCGATCGGCCGCGCCGCGCCCGAATATCAGATCCGCATCACCGACGACGACGGCCGGCCGACGGAGGTCGGCGACACCGGCAATCTCGCGATCAAGGGCATTCCGGGCCTGGCGCCGTTCGCCGAGTACCTGCACAACGAGACGGCGACGCGCGAGAGCTTTGACGAGCACGGCTTCTTCCTTACCGGCGATCGCGTCGAGCGGCTTCAGAACGGTTTCATCAAGTTCGGCGACCGCGCCAAGGACATGCTGAAGGTGGGCGGCGAGAACGTTGCGGCCCCCGAGATCGAGCAGGTGATCGCCGTCGTGCCGGGCGTGCGCGAGGCTGCGGTGGTGGCGAAGGAGCATCCGATGCTGGACGAGGTGCCGGTGATCTTCATCATCCCGCCGGGCGGCGTCGCGGGCGCTGCGCCCGACCTGCAGGATCGCGTGATGGAAGCCTGCCGCAAGGGCCTTGCCGATTTCAAGCTGCCGCGCGAGATCAGGCTCGTCGACGACACGCCGCGCTCGACGCTGGAGAAGCTGGCGAAGGCGGAGCTGCGGAAGATGGTGGGGGGACTTCACCCTCCCCTGGAGGCGGAGGGTCGATCGCGCGCAGCGCGAGCGGGGTGGGGTGACAGTCCCTCCTTAGAGGCGGTGCCCATGTGGAGAGATCACCCCACCCCGCTTCGCATTTCGCTTTGCTCCATGCGAAGCGACCCTCCCCCTCCAGGGGAGGGTAAGCAGCCCGCGCGCCTCAGCAATTGCAACGTCTCGCCTAGAACGACCCCAGCGCGACCGGGCGGAACGCCTGCAGCAGCTGCTGGTCGAGCTTGCCGCCCATGCCTTCCATCATCGTGAAGGCGCGGGAATGGGTGAAGGGCATGCGGTAGGCGCGCTTCTCGACGAGCGCGGCGTAGATGTCGACGATCGTCGTCAGGCGCACGATGTCGCTGATCTGGTTCGACGACAGGCCGTTCGGATAGCCGGAGCCGTCGAGAAATTCGTGGTGATGCAGCACCACGTCCAGCATCTCCGGCGGGAAGCCGCCTTGGGCGGCGAGCGCGTCGTAGCCGCGGCGCGGATGCTGGCGGACCTCGGCCATCTCCTCGTCGGTAAGCTTGCCGGGCTTGTCGAGCAGCCAGGCCGGAACGAAGGCCTTGCCGACGTCGTGCAGCAGCGCGGCGCGGGTCAGGCGGCGCTGGTCGTCCTCGCGCATGCCGAGATGCTGCGCGAAGGCGACGGCGAAGCCGGTGACGAACAGGCAATGGCGATAGCTGCCGACATGGTGACAGCCGACCGTGGTGAGCCATTCGCGCAGCGAGGAATGCTTGATCGCCTTCAGGATCTTGCTCTCGGCGGCGATGACGTCGTCGAAGGTCAGAGGCACGCCGAGCGGCAGCTTCTCGAACATCTTGGTCAAGACCGCATGCGCCGCCTCGACACCGCGGTTGAGCGTCTTGCCGCGATCGGTGGCGTCATAGGCGGCGGTGTCCGGGAAGGCGCCGCGGATGCGCTGCAGGATGGCCTCCGCCTGGAGCGGCCGCGAGATGGTGTCGGTGGCCCCGAGCGCCCAGGCCTGCATGGTGCCGTGATGCAGGGCGTCCGCGAGCACGAACAGCCGCGGCATCGAACGATAGGCATCGCCGCGCAGCTTGTTGCGGACCCGCTGCACGCTCTCGGGCGAGCGCAGGTTGATGTCGACCACGAGCCCGGACAGATCGCGCGACGGCTGGGCGGGAAGCTCCTCGGTCTTCACTGTCGAGACGTCGCCGACTGCTTTCAAGATGCTGGCGAGCTCGCTGCTCCCGTCGCTCCGATCGGAGGCGAGCAGAAGCCGGCGTTTGGTGGCGGGTTTGGCTGAGGCGTTCATGGCTTCCCCACAAGTACCGGGAACTCGGGCGTATTGGCCGATGAGCCTAAGCCGGATCAGGTTCTCTGGCCCTTAAGAGGCGTGCTCAATGGAGCCTTGGGGAATTGGCTGCAATTTTAGGAATAGGGATTCCGGGGGGCTTCAAAACCCGCGAAAAGAACCCCATGCACAGTAGAACGGGCATTGATGGATAAGGGGAATTTTCCGTCATGGCCCGGCTTGTCCCGGCCATCCACGGCCTTGGCCTAGACGTGCGAAGAACCTGGATGCCCGGGACAAGCCCGGGCATGACGGCGAAATATGGAGCGCACCCAAAAACAAATCCGCCGGAGATTGCCTCCGGCGGATCGACTCATTTGCCAATCGCGGCTCGGCTTACGCCTTCATGCTCGCCTTCACGGCCTCCGCCGTGATCGGTAGCGCCCGGACGCGGGCGCCGCTGGCATTGAAGATCGCGTTGCCGATGGCCGGCGCGACCACGGTGACCGCGGGCTCGCCGACGCCGGTGGCCTTCTCGCCGTTGGCGATCACGGCGACCGCGACCTCGGGCGTCTGGCTCATGCGCAAGGGCGTGTAGCTGTCGAAATTGGTCTGCTCGATGCCACCGTCCTTCAGCGTCGCCTTCTCGTACATCGCCAGCGACAGGCCCCACAGCGCCGCACCCTCGACCTGGGCGCGGATATTGTCGGGATGCACCTGCGTGCCGACGTCGGTTGCGATCGTGAGCTTCTTCACGGTCACCGCTCCCGACGGCGCCACGGCGACGTGAGCCACGCACGCCGTCCAGCTCGCGCTCGCGCGCTCCTGCGAGGAGACGCAGGCGACGCCCATGCCCTCGCCTTTCGGCAATTGCCGGATGCCGTAGCCGGACAGTCCCATCGCGGCGAGCAGAGTGTTGCGCAAGCGTTGCGCGCCGCCGTCGTTCTTGCCGGCGCCGTCGAGCAACGAGATGCGGAACTGGGCGGGATCCTTGCCCGTCGCCGCCGCGATCTCGTCGATCATGCTTTCGACGGCCCAGAAGGTCCAGCCGGGCGCCACCGAGCGAAGCTGGCCGGACGGCGTGGCGTTGTGCGCGAGCTCGTTCTTGATCGCGCGCACATAATGGTTGGGCACGGTGTAGAAGAAGTCGGCTCCATTGACCGTGAAGCTGTCGAGCGGGCCCTTCTTGTCGACCGAGGGCGTCAGGAAATCGGGGATTCCCCAGCGCGCGGTCGGCCAGGCCGAGACCACGTCGTGGCTGATCGCAACGAGCTTGCCGTCGCCGTCCACGCCGGCCTTGACCTTCTGGTAGGTGAGCGGACGCGAGAAATCCATCGTCATGTCGTTCTCGCGCGAATAGATCACCTTCACCGGCTTGCCGACTGCCTTGGCCGCCTGCACCGCCGGAATCATCATGTCGGCGTCGAGACGTCGGCCGAAGCCGCCGCCCAGCCAATGCTGATGCATCACGACGAATTTCGGATCGATCCCGGCAGCTCCCGCCGCGATCGCACCGGAGCGCGTTGCGAACTGGTTGCCGGAATAGATGTGCAGGATGTCGCCCTTGAACTCCGCGGTGGCGTTCATCGGCTCCAGCGGCGCGTGGATGTTGATGCTGGTGGTGTATTCCGCCTCCAGCACCTTGGCCGCCGAGCCGAAGGCTGCATTGGGATCGCCGTCCTTGACGAAGAACTGGCCGGAA
Source organism: Bradyrhizobium sp. CB1015 (assembly GCF_025200925.1). Taxonomy (GTDB): domain Bacteria; phylum Pseudomonadota; class Alphaproteobacteria; order Rhizobiales; family Xanthobacteraceae; genus Bradyrhizobium. The sequence continues at coordinate 8,404,572 of NZ_CP104174.1, forward strand.
TCCTCCAGTCCCTGCAGCCGCCTGGCCTCGTCGAGCAGCGACTGGCTCGACAGCTTCGCGTTCGGGCCCGCGTCATAGGCGATCTTCAACGCATCCGCCGCCTTGCGCGCATTGGCATAGGTGTTGGCGACCGCGACGACCCAGCCGGACGTGGTTGCGGTCTTGTCGTCGAGAATGACCGCCTTGATGAAGCCCGGCACCTTCTTGGCTTCGCCGTCGTCGACCGATTTCACCGTCGCGCCGAAGCGCACCGGCGGGGTCACCACCTTGCCGTAGACCATGCCCGGCAGCATCACGTCGATGCCATACTTGGCCGTGCCGTTGGTCTTGGAGGGGATGTCGAGCTGCGGCACCGAGACGCCGATCATGGTGTACTGGTCCGGCGTCTTCAGTTTGATCGCCTTCAATTCGTCCGGCGTGAAGGTCTTCGTCGCCTTGCCGCTTCGGACGATCTCGGCAAAGGTCATCTGCTTCTTCGACTTCGGATGCGAGATCACGGAGTCGCGCACCACGAGCTGATCCTTGAAATAGGGCGGCAGGCCCATGGCGGCGGCCGCCGCCTCGGTCAGTGCGATGCGACCGGCAGCGCCGGCGCGGCTCATGGCGTCGAAGTTCATCATGGTCGACCAGCTGCCGCCGGTGATCTGAGCGCCCAGCACGGGATCGTTGAACTTGGGATCGTTGGAGGCGAGCTGCACGCGCATGTCGCTCCATTTCGCGCCCAATTCCTCACAGACGATCTGCGCCATGGTGGAGGCGATGTGCTGGCCCATGTCGGCCTTGCCGCAGGTCACGGTGACGAGCCCGTCCGGCGAGATCGCGTACCACACGCTCGGCTCGAAATTGGCGGGGGCCGCGGCCGCCGCAGCATCGATGCCGGGCACGCCGGCATAGCCGAGCACGAGGCCGCTCGCGGCGGTGCCGACGAGGAAGGAGCGGCGGCTGAGATCCGCCATCTCCGGCGTGAGGTTCTTCACGTGGCTATTCATGTGGGCCTCCGCTCGCTGGAGGTGGCGGATGCGGTGCGCATCTCGGACGCGGCGCGCATGATCGCCTTCTGGATCCGCGAATAGGTCATGCAGCGGCAGAGATTGCCGTCCATATGCGCGACCACCTCTTCCTTGGTCGGATTCGGATTCTTCGCGAGCAGCGAGGCCGCCTGCATGATCTGCCCGGATTGGCAATAGCCGCATTGCGGCACCTGCTCGGCGATCCAGGCCTTCTGCAAGGGATGATCGCCCTTGGCGGAGAGACCTTCGATGGTGGTGATCTTCTTGCCGGCGACGTCACCGACCATGGTCTGGCACGAGCGCACGGCTTCGCCGTTGACGTGCACGGTGCAGGCACCGCACAGCCCGGCACCGCAGCCGAACTTGGTGCCGGTCATCTGCAATTGCTCGCGGATAGCCCAGAGGAGCGGCGTGTCGTTCGCCGCATCCACGGACAGACTCCGCCCGTTGATGGTGAGAGTTGGCATAGGCGTCTTCCCCTGCCGGTGCATGAAGCCGCTTACGGCGGCAACTTGAATGGCTGACGCCCACCGGGCTGGCGTCAGCCTTGGCCGCGAGAATGATCACGTTCAGGCGCGGAAGCAAATGCAATTTGGAACGAGTCGAAAAAAACGACCGCCACACTCACTCGTTGTGCGGCGCGCCAAGGGCGGCGACGCAGCCACTGGACGCAACAGCGCGTGCATCCGACATGCGTGCCATCGCATTCAGGCAGTTTCTTCGAGGTAACTTGGCAAAGTAGAATGAAGCCAACGGCGAACCTTACCCTCCCCTGGAGGGGGAGGATCGATCGCGCGCAGCGCGAGCGGGGTGGGGTGATCTCTCCACACGAACACTGTTGGAGATGGAGAGACCGTCACCCCACCCCGTCTCACATTTCGCTGCGCTCCATGTGAGCCGACCCTCCCCCTCCAGGAGAGGGTGAAGCACCGAGTTGGTGGCGAAGAAAAAGAAAGGGCGGAAATAATGCCGAAGATCGATCGCGACGGCGTCGGAATTTATTACGAGGTTCATGGCAACGGGCCGCCGCTGCTGCTCACGCACGGCTATTCCTCGACATCGGCGATGTGGCATGGGCAGATCGACGCGCTTTCGAAGGATCACACGCTGATCCTGTGGGACATGCGCGGCCATGGCCAGTCCGATTATCCCGACGATGCGCGCGCGTATAGCGAAGCGCTGACGGTCAGTGACATGGCGGCGATCCTCGATGCGGTCGGTGCGAAGCGCGCCATCATCGGCGGGCTTTCGCTCGGCGGCTACATGTCGCTGGCGTTCTATCGCGCACATCCGGAGCGGGCGCGCGCGCTGCTGATCTTCGACACCGGCCCCGGCTTCAAGAAGGACGATGCGCGCGAAGCCTGGAACGCGCGGGCGCTTGCGACCGCCGACCGGCTCGACCGCGAAGGCCTCGATGTGCTGAAATCGGCGACGCGCGAGCGCGCCACCGCGAACCATCGCAACGCCAGCGGGCTTGCGCTCGCCGCGCGCGGCATGCTGACCCAGCGCGACGCGCGCGTCATGGAACTGTTGCCCGATATCAGGGTGCCCAGCCTGATCGTGGTCGGTGCCGACGACACCCCGTTCCTCGCCGCGTCCGATTACATGGCCGCAAAAATCCCCGGCGCACAAAAGGTCGTGATCCCCGCGGCCGGACACGCCGTCAACATCGATCAGCCCCAGGCTTTTGTTGACGCGGTCGCGCCTTTCCTGAAGAACTTGCCGGCATAGGCCGATCGAGCAGGGACATAGGCGATGAAGCTGATGATGCTGGCTGCGGGGACGATGTTGCTGTCGCTATCCGCGCAGGCCGAGCCGGTCGGCGCCGTGCCGCCGCGCCAGCCCTTCGTCGCGACCTTGTCGAACAACATTCCGCTTGCCTTCGGCATGGATGCCGAACAGACCGCACGCGCCCTCGGTCAGCCGCTGCAATATGTGCGGGGCCGTCCCGGCCACGAGATCTATCTCGCTTTGCGCAACATCGGCGGCAGCGGACTGATCCCCCACCGTCACCGCCTGTTCCTGCAATTCCGCCACGGCCGGCTGGCCGGATGGAAGGAGGATTACGGCGAGAACTGGATGTGGGAGTGAGGTGTTGCCCCTCATCCTGAGGAGCTTGCGCAGTAAGCGTCTCGAAGGATGAAAGGCCCCGCTGCTGCATCTCGGCCTTGCATCCTTCGAGACGCGCGCGAAGAGCGCGCTCCTCAGGATGAGGGGAGAGAGCTGAATTTCGGATCGACAACCAAGAAGGACAACCCGCGTGGGACAAGACATCAAGCTGACGGCCTCGGACAATTTCCAGCTCGGCGCTTATCGCGCTGATCCCGCCGGCGCGCCGAAGGGTGCGGTGGTGGTGATCCAGGAGATCTTTGGGGTCAATCACCACATCCGCTCGGTCTGCGACCGCCTTGCCGGGGAAGGCTATGTCGCGGTCGCGCCGTCGATCTTCGACCGGACCGCGCCGAACTTCCAGTCGGGCTATTCACCCGACGAGATCGCGGAGGCGCGCAAGTTCGTGGCCAATCCGGACTGGGCGGCGATGCTGCGCGACACGCAAGCTGCGATCGATGCGGTGAAGAGCGTCGGGCCCGTGGGCATCATCGGCTTTTGCCTAGGGGGCAGCATCGCCTTCGTCGCGGCGACGCGATTGACCGGCCTGAAGGCCGCGATCGGCTATTACGGCGGCGCGGTGGTGCGCTTCGCCGACGAGACGCCTAAGGTGCCGACCCAACTGCATTTCGGAGAGAAGGATGCCGGCATTCCGCTCACCGACGTCGAGACCGTCAAGGCCAGGCGGCCCGAGGTCGAAGTCCACATCTATCCGGGCGCCCAGCACGGCTTCCATTGCGACGAGCGCGCCAGCTACGACAAGGCCAGCGCCGACATCGCCTGGCCGCGCAGCATGGCGTTCTTCGCGAAGCATTTGAGATGACGCTTGAGCGTCATTCCGGGGCGCGGATAGCGCGAACCCGGAATGACTGGAGGAGAGAGCGCTAAAACCAGCGCTCGCCGACGAACACGGTGTCGCCGGGCGCGAGCGGCGTGCCGAGCGGGACGACCGCGCGCATGGCGCCGCCGTTCTCGCTGTGCGTGACGGTGACCATGTCGCGCTTGGCGCGCGGGGAGAAACCGCCGGCGATGGCGACCGCGCTCTCGACCGTCATGTTCGGCACGTAAGGATATTGGCCGGGCGCGAGGACCTCGCCGAGGATGAAGAACGGACGATAGGTCTCGATCTCGACCGCAACCGAAGGCTCGCGGATATAGCCGTTGCGCAGGCGTGCGCCGATCTCGCCGGCCAGCCCTGCCGTGGTGCGGCCGCGGGCCGGCACCGCGCCGATCAGCGGCATGGTGATGGAGCCGCCGGCGTCGATCGCATAGCTGTTGGTGAGACCTTCCTGGCCGTAGACCACGACGCGAAGCTTGTCGCCGGCGTCGAGATGATAGGAGGCGCCATTGCGCACCGGCACCGCCATCGGCGCGGCGTAGCCGACCGGCATCGGTGCGGGCGAAGCGGCAAAGGAATTGCTGAACGCCGCGATGGCGCCGCCGCCGCCGTTGCTGGCCACGACGACCGGCTGCGGCGCATTATAGGGCTGCCCATAGGCCATGGAATCGAGATCGGGACGAGGCTGCACCATCGCGACGGGGGTTGCGGTCTGCATGCAGCCGCCCAGGGCGAGCGCGGCGGACGCTGCCAAGGACGCCAAGTTCGACCATCGAAACGCGCGTGCAACCGGCACCGGACCCATCCCTCGAAACGAGACAGCTCCAGTGATGCACCGGTTATGGTTAATAAAGCGTTGAGTGGGGCGAATGACGGTCTCCCACCCTCCCCTGGAGGGGGAAGGTCGATCGCGCGAAGCGCGAGCGGGGTGGGGTGACGGTCTCTCCGCGACGAACAGTGCCCGAGTGGAGAGATCACCCCAGCCCGTCACGCAATCTCGCTTCGCTCGATCGCGTGCCGACCCTCCCCCTCCAGGGGAGGGTAAGAAGCGCGCGCTGTCGCGATGAGTGAGCGGCTTACGCGCTCACGCCAATCCCGATCGGGCAGGACACGCCGGTGCCGCCCAGGCCGCAATAGCCGGCGGGATTCTTCGCCAGGTATTGCTGATGGTAGTCCTCGGCGAAATAGAACGCGCCTGCGGGCGCGATCTCGGTGGTGATGGCGCCGAGTCGCTTCGCTGCCAGCGCCTTCTGATAGAGCGCCTTCGACTGCTCGGCCGCCTGCTTCTGCGCATCGGAATAGGTGTAGATTGCGCTTCGATATTGCGTGCCGACGTCATTGCCCTGACGCATGCCCTGGGTCGGGTTGTGGCTTTCCCAGAACGTCTTCAGAAGCGCCTCGTAGGAGATCTTGCTCGGGTCGAACACGACCAGCACCACTTCGGTGTGGGCGGTGCGGCCCGAGCAGACTTCCTCATAGGTCGGGTTCGGCGTGTGACCGCCGGCATAGCCGACGGCGGTCGTGTAGATGCCATCGCCGAGCTGCCAGAACTTGCGCTCGGCGCCCCAGAAGCAGCCGAGTCCGAACAATGCCTGCTCGAGACCGGCGGGATAAGGCGGCTTCAGCTGCGCGCCGTTGACGAAATGGGTGGTCGCGGTCGGGATGGCCTGCGCACGGCCCGGCAGCGCGTCAGCTGCGCTCGGCAATGCGGTGGTCTTGCGCATGAACAGCATGATGGATCTCCGAGGCGAGCGATGCCTGGGCCAGGCAGGAGACGAGACGCGTGCTCGCGATGAGTGGGAATAATGGCTCTACGCGGCAAGAGGCAGCGTTGTTACGCCGCTGCCGGTTCCAGGCCTTTATTGTTTGAGCATGATCTTTTCGGAAAACCGCGACACACTTTGCGCTAACGTGGCCCTCCGGGTCCGGATCATGCTCTGGTAGCGGCAGGACTTGAAAGCTCAATCCCGGGAATAGCCGATCAAGGGCTTGCGCGGGCGGAACAGGATCATCAGGAGGATGCCCAAAATGCCGAGGACGGCGAAGACCGGCTGCTCCAGCACCAGGCGGATCACCGAGGTCCAGAGCCAAGGCGCCTTGGCCTCGACCCAGGTGCGGAACGCCGATTGGCTGGCCTGATTGATGTCGTTCCAGAACTGGCCGAAACGGGTGAATTTGAGGGTCTGGTCGGCCACCCAGCGGGCGCCGTCATAGACCATGAAGATGAACCCGCCGGCGAGCAGCAACAGCCCAATCAATCGGAAAAAGCCGCGGATCATGCCTCACCTACGATGGTCGCCCGACCGGACGACCTTGCGGAACGATGCCAGCCAATACCCGGGCGACGGCAGAAATTCAACCTCTTCAGGGCGTTACGGCACTCCTCCGAGCCGCCAAAGGCACCTTTCCGGCCCCCGAAAGCGTTGACGGTGCGAAAGACCCTCTCTATAAGGGCGCCAACTGGCGGTGGGCGCAATCCTGCCGCCGCTGTTCTTTGAGCAGTTGCAGGCACCTTGGGCTTCAGGACTCTCTATGAGCTTGAAGACACCTTGGAGCCTCAGAGACAGCCGCAAGGCGGTCGCTCATGTTCCGGGAACGGCCCAGCAACCGAACACCCTAAATCCGAGCGTCGATTAGGCGGTCAAGCAAGCCGGCGCTACCCGACCAAGACGCGACCGGTACCCGCAAAGGACATTGAGACCATGGCCAATACCACTTCCGCCAAGAAAGCGACGCGCAAAATCGCCCGCCGCACCGCCATCAACAAGTCGCGCCGCACCCAGATGCGTGGCGCCGTGCGCACTGTCGAGGAAGCCATCAAGAGCGGCGATCGCGCCGCCGCCGTGAAGGCACTCGCGACTGCCGAGCCCGCCTTGATGCGCGCCGCCCAGCGCAACATCATTCACAAGAACAACGCCAGCCGCAAAGTCTCGCGCCTTACCGCGCAGATCGCCAAGCTCGCGAAGTAAACTTGGCGACATCAGCTGATCGGTCGATCCGGTCAGCGCGTCAAACAGCCCGGCCTCGTGCCGGGCTTTTTGTTGGCTGTCATATTCACGCAAGCTGTCACGCGAGACTCACGCGTGGCTTGGACGATTTAAATCATCTGCGTCAGTCTTCGTTCCGTAGTTCTACCTGCAGATGTTCTGCAACAGTGGAAACTTCACTGCGTTGCAAAAACCCCTGTGCGGCGGGCGCGAATTGAATCGGTGGCCACGAGAGTTCTGCACACCGTAGATTCACCGGAACGCGTGTGAGTGTGGAGTTACCCTGCAAAACTAGTCTCGAAAAGCGATGACTCGATAATCACTTATCTACATAGCAGCGACAAGCATTTGGAAATTTCGGCCGCACGTCGGGCGCATGACGAATTTATAAAAAAAATTTGGCGCTGAACGATAATTGTCACATGACGCGCGCCCTTCTCGATTCTGTGCACGGATTCAAAAACTTGCTTCGCAGCCTGTGAACAACTCGTGGGCGGCGTTAACCGAGGTCAAGTTTTTTGACGGCTCAACTGTGAATCAATTTCGTTGCGAGTCTTTCCGCTTAGTGTATTCCTTAACCCAGTCAGCGGCGCCCACGATCTTCAGACCAGCGCGGTTTAGGAAACGGGGCGAACGTGCAGATCGGCGGCGGTAGGCACGGAGGCGACGCTTCAACAAGTGATGTCGGTGCAAAACCCATAGCAATGTGGGAATGGTAGCTCTTTGCCTGAATGTCTCCAAGCGGGATCTTTCCCGCTCGCGCCAAGCGCAAATGAGAGACATCGCGAAGTTACCCCCGGCACGCAAGGTGGCGAAGTCGAGCGGACGACGAGTACATTGGGCAGACATCCGCGACAGGAGTACGGCGCGGTTGTCTTCAGGACACGCAGGACCCTGCCGTGAGCGATCACGGCAGGACGGGGAGGTATCATGTCTTACGGACTCAACGCGGTATTTCAGCACGTTTCTTTTTCCAACGATGCCGTTTCAGCCCCGTCGGATCTCCAGCCTCCCGCGTGTGACGGAGCGCCGAGTACGCGCTGACCTCGCGACCCCTCCATCTCTGACATCGCTGATCTGACCCGCGGCGTTCGCGCCGAACGGTCGAGCCATGCCCGACGATGGACTCGCTCGAGGTCGCGCCAGTTCAGGGTCCGTGGCAAGAACCCTGCATGGCGCTCACAACGCAACTATATCTCTCAAGAGAAGTTTTCTGACG